>JBBQOT010000134.1:0-7191 GCA_038331165.1 Acetobacterales bacterium | reverse complement strand
TGCGCCCTATGTGCTGGTGGCGATGGGCCCGGCGCCGGTGTCGGGCTATCCCGATCCTGCCCGCACCATGCCGCGCCCGACCAACAATCACCTGGTCTATGCGGCCACCTGGTATGGCCTGGCGCTGATCCTGCTGGTGATCTTTGCCATCTATGCCCGCAAGGTGACCCGCTGATGAACACCCGCCCTGATGCCGCCTATGCCCGCCTGGTTGCCCGCGTAACCCGCATCGCCACCATCGGCGAGGCCGCCGCCATGCTCGGCTGGGATGCCGCGGCCATGATGCCGGCCGGCGGCGGTGCGGCGCGCGGCGACCAGATGGCGGTGCTGGCTGGCGTGGCGCACGGCCTCGCCACTGAACCGCAGGTGGCCGACGACCTGGCCGAGGCCGAAACCGCGCCACCCGCCGACCCCTGGCACGAAGCCAATCTGCGCCTGATGCGCCACGCCCATACGCGCGCCACCGCGGTGCCGTCCGACCTGGTGGAGGCACAGGCGCGTGCCAATTCCGCCTGCGAGAAGGTCTGGCGGCAGGCGCGCAAGGAGAACAACTTCGCGCTGGTCCGCCCGCACCTCGCCGAGGTGATCCGCCTGGTGCGCGAACAAGCCATCGCCCTGGCACCGCCACTGAAGCTGAGCCCGTACGACGCGCTGATGGACGGCTACCAGCGCGGCAACACCGCCGCCGACGTCGCCCCGATCTTCACCGCTTATGAGACCTTCCTCGCCGACGCCCTGCCGCGCGCCGAGGCGATCCAGGCCGCGCGCGGCACTCCGCTGCGCCCGGCCGGCCCTTTCCCCGAGGCGAAGCAGGAGGCGCTGTGCCGCCGCCTGTCGGCCCGCGCCGGGCTGGAACCCGAACACTCCCGCCTGGACCGCTCCACCCACCCGTTCTGCGGCGGCATCCCCGCCGATGTCCGCATCACCACGCGGTACGACGAGTCGGATTTCGCCCAGTCCCTGTTGGGCGTGATGCACGAGACCGGCCACGCGCTGTACGAGCGCGGCCTGCCCGCTGCCCATGCCCGCCAGCCGGTCGGCGAGGCCGCCGGCATGGCCGCCCACGAAAGCCAATCCCTCATCGTCGAGATGCAGGCCTGCCGCTCCGACCCCTACCTGGCCTGGCTCGGGCCGCAGCTGCTGGCGACATTCGGCGGCGATCCCGCCGCATACGAAGCGAAAAACCTGGCCCGGCTGTGGCGCCGCATCGGCCGCGGCTTCATCCGCGTTGACGCCGACGAGATGACCTATCCGGCGCACGTGATCCTGCGCTTCCGCCTGGAACAGGCGCTGGTGGCCGGCGACCTCGCCGTGGTCGACCTGCCGGGCGCCTGGAACGACGGCTTGCATCGCCTGCTCGGCATCACCCCGCCCGACGACACCACCGGCTGCCTGCAGGACATCCACTGGTACGACGGCGCCGTCGGCTATTTCCCCAGCTACACTCTCGGCGCCATGGCCGCCGCCCAACTGATGCAGGCCGCCCGCCGCGCCATCCCCACCATGGACGCCGCCTTAGGCCAGGGCGATCTCGCCCCCCTGCTGGGCTGGCTACGCACCAACGTGCACGGCCACGGCAGCCTGCTCGGCTTCAGCGACCTGCTGCGCGCCGCCACCGGCAAGCCGCTCGACCCCGCCGATTTCCAGGCCCACCTGACCGCGCGCTACCTGACATGACCGCCCGCGCTCGTGATCGGGCGACCACGTTCTGCGATCGTTTCGGCCTGCGCGCGCCCATCCTGATGGCGCCGATGGCCGGCTCCTGCCCGCCCGCCCTGGCCGCGGCGGTGGCCAATGGCGGAGGCATGGGTGCCATGGGCGCACTGACCTCCGACCCCGCCGGCATCGCTGCCTGGGTCGCCGCCTTCCGCGCCCAGTCCAACGGCGCGTTCCAGCTCAACCTGTGGATCCCCGACCCGCCCCCGGCGCGCGACCTCCCGGCCGAGGCGCGCGTGCGCGAGGTGCTCGCCCGTTTTGGACCACCGGTGCCCACCACCGCCGGCGACACTCCGCTACAGGATTTCGACGCCCAGCTCGCCGCTCTGCTGGCCGCCCGGCCGCACGCCGTCTCCTCCATCATGGGTCTGCTCCCCGCGGTGGCGGTGGCCGAGATGAAGCGCCTGGGCATCGCCTGGCTGGCCTGCGCCACCACCCTGGCTGAGGCGCGCGCGGCCGAGGCCGCAGGGGCCGACGCCATCGTCGCCCAGGGCTTCGAGGCCGGCGGCCATCGCGGCAGTTTTTCGCCGGAAGCTGCCGAGCGCCAACTGGTCGGCCTGATGGCCCTGGTCCCGCGCCTGGCCGACCACATCGCCGTGCCAATCATCGCCACCGGCGGCATCGCCGACGCCCGCGGTATGGCCGCCGCCCTGACCCTGGGCGCCAGCGCAGTGCAGATCGGCACCGCCCTGCTGCGCACACCCGAAGCCGCCACGCACCCCGCCTGGTCGGCCGCCTTGGCCGGGCTGGAGCCCGAAGCGACCATGCCCACCCGCTGGTTCAGCGGCCGCCTCGGCCGCGCCGTCGCCACCGAGTACGTGCGCGAAACCGCTTTCCTGCCGCCCGCCCCCTACCCGGTGCAGCGCGGCCTGACCGCGCCGATGCGCGAGGCGGCGGGCCGCGAGGGCGACGCGCAACGCATGCAGCTGTGGGCCGGCCAATCCGCCGCCATGGCGAGAACCGACCCCGCCGCAGACCTCGTCCGCCGCCTGTGGGACGAGGCGCAAACTCTCATTCCATGAGGCTCTGATACCAACCCTTCTAGTGATTGACCGATAGAGAAAGCCAAGGCCAGGGCTCTGCCCCATAGGCACGAAGATAAGGAAGGCGAGGGCTCTGCCGTCGCGGCGCAATGCCACGCCACGGGACCCGCAAAGGGTCAAAGACCCTTTGATCCCATTACATTTAGTGTTCGTGCAAGCTGCCACTAGTCGAACCAGCGCATTGATTAGGGGCTGCTGGCGCAGCCAAGAAACTCTTGGCATCCCCAGATTATTCACCTATGGGAATTTTTAGTTTTTTTACAGAATAAGGTCCAGGGGCTTGGCCCCTGGCGGGTCTGGGCAGAGCCCAGCCTCCCTTATCGTAGCGTCTATGGGGCAAAGCCCTGGCCTTGCCTTCCTCTATAGGTCAGTCACTTGGCCACTACGCCACCACCGCCAGCAACGCCCCCACCCGCTCCGCCGGCACGAACCCGAAGATGAACACATACGGGTCCGATGCCTCAAAGCTGGCCGGCGACGACGACGCCACCTGCATCGCCCCGGCATCAAACCCCCCCACCGGATGCCACCTGCCCCCCAGCGCATAGAACCCGCAATACCCCAACCCCGCCAGGAACTCCGGCACCGCGCGCGTGCTCCCCACCCGGTGGCGCTCCTCAACTTCCACCGTCAGCACCGGCATGCACCGCCGCAGGGTGGCCTCCGCACCGCGCAGCACTTCCTCCTCCGCGCCCTCGGCGTCGATCTTCATCGCCGTGACATCGGCTAACCCCAGCGAATCCAGTGCGACGACATCGACATCCCAGCGCAGGATGCGCTCCACCCTGGGGTCGGCGTCGGCGATGCCGGCATAATCCTTGGCCAGCGACGCCCATTGCTCCTGGGCAACGCCGCCAACCACCGGCACCCCCAGCGACAGCCGGCTCGGCCCGGTGCCCAGCGCTTCCCGCCGCAGCGTGATGTGCGCCGGCAAGCTCCCGCCATGGGCCGCGCGCACCGCCGCTTCCAGCCGCGCATAAGCCGGTGGCAGCGGCTCGAACGCCAGCACAAGCGCACTTGGCAGGGCGGCAAGCGGCAGGGTCAGCACGCCGTCATGCGCGCCGACATCCACGATGGTGCCGGCGCGGTACAGCGCGCGGTGAAACGCCAGCTCGTCCATCAGCCCTTCAACGATTCTTCGAACACCTCAAGTCCGCGCGCCCCGAACAGCCACATGTTCTCCACCCGGTCGTCCACACCCGTGTCGATCTGCAGCGACAGCGGCATCGGCCCAGCCACCGCAAAACAGGCGCGCCCCGCCGGATGGCCATAGCGGTTGCCGCCCGGCCCCGCCGCCCCGGTTTCCGCCAGGCCCCAAATCGTGCTAAAGCGTTCGCGCACCGCGCCCGCCATCAGCGCCGCCATGCCCACCGAATTCGGCGCCACGCTGGCCAGGTCGCGGTCCGAAAGCTCCAACAGCAGGTTGCGCGACACCCGCGTGTAAACCACCACGCCACCCTGGAAATACGCCGAAGCCCCCGCCACCGCCAGCAAGGCCGCCGAAATCAGCCCCCCGGCCGAACTCTCCGCCACCGCCACCTTGTCCCCACGCCGCTTCAACAGCGCGCCCACGCGTTCGGCCGCCGGCATCAATCGTTCCATGGCAAATCCCCCTCCAACCGGCGCGCATGCGCCAGCCCCAATTGCACCCCGGCTAGGGCCATCGTGTCCACCCCCGCCGCCAAACGCCGGCATCAGCGACCACCCAGGCAAGGCCAGAGCTTCGCCCTGGACCCACCAGGGGCCAAGCCCCTGGACCTTATGACTAGGTTTCCAAAGAGATTGCCTTTGGTGGATTCCCGTGGCGCGGTTCCGCGTCGCGACGGCAAAGCCCTGGCCGTGCCTTCTGAGGCATCCCTCCTCCCGGCGGTTGGCAATATGCACCAACGTGCTACACGCACCCCAGGCCAGGGAGCGGAAAGAATGTCCGGATTTGCCTCCACCAACGACCTCGCCGAAAAGCAGGTCTCCTTCGACGAACTCGACTCGGGCCTGTATGCCTACACCGCCGAGGGCGACCCGAATTCCGGCATCATCGTCGGCCCCGACGGCGTGGTGGTCGTCGACGCCCAGGCCACCCCCAAGATGGCCGCCGAGGTCCAGGCCCGCGTCGCCGAAGTCACCGACAAGCCCGTCCGCCAGATCGTGCTGTCACACTACCACGCCGTGCGCGTGCTCGGCGCCACCGGCTATCCCGCCCATTCCGTGATCTGCTCCGACGTCTGCCGCGCCATGATCGCCGAGCGCGGCCAGCAAGACATGGACAGCGAAATCGGCCGCTTCCCCCGCCTGTTCCGCGGCAAGGAGAGCATCCCCGGCCTCACCTGGCCCACCCAAACCTTCCACGGCAAAATGACCCTCTGGCTGGGCGAACGCGAGGCACAAATCATCCACATCGGCCGCGCGCACACCGCCGGCGACACCGTGGTCTGGCTCCCCAAGGAAAAAGTTCTGTTCGCCGGCGACACGGTGGAATTCGGCGCCACCCCCTATTGCGGCGACGCCCACTTCACCGACTGGCCCGCCACCATCGCCAGGCTGCGCGACTTCGGGGCCGAAAAAATGGTCCCCGGCCGCGGCCGCGCCCTGCTCAACGCCGCCGAAGTGAAGGAAGCGCTCGACGGCACCGCGGCGTTCACCAGCACGCTGTTCGCCATTGTCAAGGCTGGCGTCGCCAAAGGTGCCGACCTGTTCAGCATCTATGCCGAGGCGATCGACAAGATGCGGCCCGATTTCGGCCACTGGGTGATCTTCGACCACTGCATGCCCTTCAACGTCAGCCGCGCCTTCGACGAGGCCCAAGGCATCGACACCCCGCGCATCTGGACCGCCGAACGCGACATCGAAATGTGGAAGGCGCTGGAGAACAAGACGGCGCAGGATGGCGAGATCGTGCGCTGAAGAAAGTAAGAAGGCAGGAAAGAAAGTGGCCACAAAGGCACAGAGGCACAAAGTAGAACAGAATGGAGAAGAAATTATCCCTTCTCCCTTGCCTTGCTCCTTTGTGTCTCTGTGCCTTTGTGGCCACTTCCTTTCTTGACACCGGCCCCGGAGCCGCCGCCATGCCCTACCAACCCCCCCACTATCCCTTCCGCCCCCCAACCGACCCAGGCGCCCGCCACCCGGTGATCGTCGTCGGCGGCGGCATGGTCGGCCTCACCGCCGCCCTCGACCTCGCCCGCCACGGCCAGCGCGTCGTGCTGCTCGACGACGACGATACCGTCAGCATCGGCAGCCGCGCCATCTGCCACGCCAAACGCACGCTGGAGATCTTCTCCCGGCTGGGCCTCGGCGAATCCCTCCGCGCCAAAGGCGTCACCTGGAACACCGGGCGCGTCTTCGCCGGCGAAAAACAGGTCTTCGCCTTCGACCTCCTGCCCGAACCCGACCACCAATTCCCCGCCTTCATCAACCTCCAACAATACCACCTGGAGGAAATGCTGGTCCAAGCCTGCCGTGCCACCTCCCTGGTCGACCTGCGCTGGAAATCCCGCATCACCGACCTGGCGCAAACCAACGCCGGCACCACGCTCACCGTCGAAACCCCCGACGGCAGCTACAACCTTCACGCCGACTGGCTGCTCGCCGCCGACGGTGCACGCAGCACCATCCGCCACGCCATGAACCTGCCCTTCGTCGGAAAAACCTTCCAGGACCGCTTCCTCATCGCCGACGTCACCATGCGCGCGCCCTTCCCCGCCGAGCGCTGGTTCTGGTTCAACCCGCCCTTCCACCACGGCGGCAGCGTCCTTCTCCACCGCCATGCCGACAACGTCTGGCGCATCGATTTCCAACTGGGCTGGGAAGCCGACCCCGAAGCCGAAAAAGCCCCCGAAAAAGTCCGCGCCCGCGTCGCCGCCATGCTCGGCCCCAACACCGAATTCGAGCTCGAATGGGTCAGCGTCTACACCTTCCGCTGCCGCCGCCTGGAAAAATTCCGCCACGGCCGCATCCTCTTCCTCGGCGACGCCGCCCACCAGGTCTCCCCCTTCGGCGCCCGCGGCGGCAACGGCGGCATCCAGGATGCCGACAACCTCGCCTGGAAACTCGCCGCCCACCTGCGCGGCGACGCCCCCGAAACTCTCCTCGACAGCTACGACGCCGAACGCATCCCCGCCGCCGACGGTGCCCGCAGCACCATCCGCCACGCCATGAACCTGCCCTTCGTCGGAAAAACCTTCCAGGACCGCTTCCTTATCGCCGACGTCACCATGCGCGCGCCCTTCCCCGCCGAGCGCTGGTTCTGGTTCAACCCCCCGTTCCACCCCGGCGGCAGCGTGCTTCTCCACCGCCAGGCCGACAACGTCTGGCGCATCGATTTCCAACTGGGCTGGGAAGCCGACCCCGAAGCCGAAAAAGCCCCCGAAAAAGTCCGCGCCCGCGTCGCCGCCATGCTCGGCCCCAACACCGAATTCGAGCTCGAATGGGTCAG
>JBBQOT010000133.1:0-7200 GCA_038331165.1 Acetobacterales bacterium | reverse complement strand
GCGGCCTGCATCGCATGGTGGAGGACGACCGCTACTGCATCGACGTATTGACTCAGATCAGTGCGGTGCGCGCGGCGCTGCACCGGGTCGAAGCGGAGATCCTGCGCGGACATGTGGCGCATTGCGTCGCGAACGCGTTCGCGACCGGCGATGCCGAGGCCCAACGGGAAAAGGTCGATGAATTGGTGGAAACAATGGGACGTATGTCGAGGTAGAGCTATGCAGTGACTCTTCGAGCCCGGGCCAGGCTGGAACGTTGAGAGACGGGAGGCTCTGCGGCGGCTGCAGCTTTCTGATGCCGATCGCTTAACATATAGACCTTCGTCGCCGGCAACACTTGCAGAATAACGGGACTCTTTCGTGGTCGAAGCGCGCGGTTGCTACTACTCCGCTACATCACGCTTTGCGGAGGCGGTTCTACATCACTGTATCGATCTGAACGGATGCCAATGCAACGCCGGAAATTACCTACAAAGGGCCTGATACCCTCGATGGGCGGCTGAGTATAATCCAGGCCTGCCAGAAAAACTGCGCGAGACTACTCTTCGGCACTGCGACCGCCAGGGGATTATCGATGATAAGCCGGTCCAATGCGCCCCAAGCTGCGCTACGCGGCCCCCACAATAACGCTTCGTGGTGCGTGCTGTCTGAGGACATCGTGGAGCCGAGGTCGGTCTCAGAGAACGCCCCCGTTATGGATCGAGCGTGATCATGTCCGCACACTATTCTCGCCGGCGCTTGTTGGCGTCGGCCGCCGCGGCCGGCCTCGCAACCGCCGTACCCAGGGCCCTCGCTGCCGCGGCGCCGCACCAACTGATCGTCGCCCGGCGCAGCCTCGTGGTAAACGGCAAGCCCGCCTCGGTGTTCGGCCTGCACCGCGCCGACGGCCAGAGCGGCCTTATCCTTGACCCAGGCGAGCGCTTTGCCGTGGACGTGGTGAACCGCCTGGACGAGCCCACCATTATCCACTGGCATGGCCAGACGCCGCCGCCGGACCAGGATGGCGTGGTCGATACCGGATATGTGGCGCCGATCGCCGCGGGCGCCACGCAGCGCTACGACTTCGCCCCCCGGCCGGGCACGCACTGGATGCATTCGCATCACGGTTTGCAGGAGCAAGCCCTGCTTGCGGCCCCGCTTATCGTGCGAACGCCCGAGGATCTTCGCCTGGATGCGCAGGAGGTCACGGTGCTGCTGCACGACTTCTCTTTCCGCAGCCCGGACGAGGTGCTGGCGGAGGTGATCGGCGGCAAGGCAATGACGCATGGCGGTGCGCAAGGCGGAGGCCGTGCTGGGCACAACATGCCCGCCAACCCAGCGATGGACCTGAACGACTTCGACTATGACGCCTATCTCGCCAACGACCGAACGCTGGCCGACCCGATGGTGGTGCGCACCGAACGATCAAGCCGCGTTCGGCTGCGGTTGATCAACGGCGCGACCTCGACCGCGTTCTGGGTGGAGCTGGGCGCGCTGCAGGCCAGCGTGCTGGCCGTGGACGGTAACCCGGTCGTGCCGCTGGAAGTGCGCCGGCTGCCCTTGGCGCAGGGCCAGCGTGTGGACCTGCTGCTGACAATGCCCACAGGTGGAGGTGCCTTTCCAGTGATTGCCCAGCGCGAGGGCGACCGTCAGCGCACCGGCATCATCCTGGCGTCGCCCGGCAGTGCGGTCGCCAGACTGTCCGATCTCGCTGGTACGCCGGTGGGGCCGATCGACCTGTCGCTGGAACGGCACGTGGCAGCGGTGACGCAACTGGCCGACCGTGCCGTCGACGTGCGCCAGCAGATAACTCTGACCGGCAGCATGATGCCCTATGCGTGGACCCTGGACGGACGCGCCTGGGAAAATCGGCGACCGGTGCGGGTAAAAAACGGCCAGCGTGTCATGGTCGACCTGGTGAACCGCAGCGAAATGGCCCACCCGATGCACCTGCATGGCCACCATTTCCAGGTCGTCGCCATCGATGGCCGCAGGATGGCCGGTGCGGTGCGCGACACCGTACTGGTGCCGACCAACACCACCGTGAGCGTCGCGTTCGACGCCGACAACCCGGGGCGCTGGCTGCTGCACTGCCACAACCTCTTTCACATGGCGACCGGCATGATGACGGAGGTCCGCTACACCGATGTCAGCTAGGGCCGACCGCGCCGTGTCCCACGGAGGGACGCTGCCGCTTCCTGCCCTCCACGGCGTCGGCGCCGGTCCGAACGGCATCGCCTTTCTTGCCGCTGCCTAGCCGCGTGCTTCACGCCCCCAATAGCAACAGGACCACCGCCATGAACCGCATCAGCCGATACCTTCCCACCGTCTTGCTCGCTGCCGCCATTGCCGGTGCACCGGCAGCCACCCCGGCGCAGGGACAGACCCAGCCTCCGGCGCCGGGTGCCGGCAAGAGCGATGCCGACCACCCGGCACATCATCCGGCCGACACCACCACCGCCCAGAACACGACGGCGCCTGCCCCGGCGCCCTCGGCAGCAGGCAGCTCAGGCCCCGCAATGGGCATGATGGGCGGCGGCGACATGGGCCCGATGATGCAGCAGATGATGCGGGGCATGATGCCGATGATGCAGGGCATGATGGCTCAACGCGCTCGGGAGCGGATGGACGGACCGATGGGAATGATGGCGCCTCATCGCATTGAGGGCCGTATCGCGTTCCTGCGCACTGAACTCAAGATCACGGATGCGCAGACCTCCGCCTGGAACGCCTTTGCCGAGGTGCTGCGCGCGCAGGCACGCGGCATGGACGGCATGCGCAGCCAGATGATGGGCGGGCCGATGTCCTCAGGACCGATATCCGGCGCGCAGATGCCTGGCGGTTCGCCGTCTGGCGGACCGATGCAGGGCGGCCAGATGCCGAGTGGCCAGATGCCCGCGGCACCAGGAACCGCCCGACCGATGGCGGGGGCGGGGGCGGGGATGGGAATGATGCCTGGGCAAGGCGGCGGGATCACTTTCCCCGACCATGCCGACCAGGTTGTTCAGATGATGACGGCAAGACTGGAATCGGCACGCGCTATCGCAACGGCCGGCCGCGCGCTCTACGCAGTTCTCTCCGACACACAGAAGAAGGCGGCAGACGAACTGCTAGCCATGCCATCGCATAGGATGTGAGGGCGGTGAGCCCGACCCTCGGCGAGGAATACGGCCGCTACGCTGCCGGGGTGCCACGCTGGATTCCCGCATGACGGACGGGGTGTGGCAGCACGCCCTGCGCCGATACATGGTCGCGAGCTTGCTCGGTCATGCGATATGGGAAGTGGCGCAATTGCCGCTGTACACGCTGTGGCACGAAGCAACGGCGCGGCAAGTCGCGGTCGCGACGTTGCATTGCCTGGGGGGCGACCTCGCCATCGCCAGCACCGTGCTGGTCGCTGCGCTGGTGCTCGCGGGGCATCAGAACTGGCCAGGCAGGTACGCCGGGCGAGTGGCGGCGCTCGTGCTTCTCCTCGGCATCGCCTACACGGGCTGGAGCGAATACAGCAACGCCATCGTCAAGCGAACATGGAGCTACACGCCGGCAATGCCCCTCGTCCCATGGCTTGGCATCGGCATCACGCCGTTGCTCCAGTGGCTCATCGTCCCGTCGTTCGCATTGCTGGTGGCATCACGGACGACAAGCCGCGTCACCGCGTCGGCGCGATAGCAGGCCATGCCACAGAGAAGGTTGGCATCGGGCACCGACCGCGGTTCCAATTTTTCCCAGCATTATAAATTCGTTGCGGCATTTTGCGCAGCGGCGAGTCGAACACCACAACCAATTGAAACCGTTGGGGAAAATTGGAGCAACCGTCAAAGCCGGAATCCGACCTTCTCTTGATGCTATTCGGCCCACGGTACCTCGGGCCCATGCGCTTGCTGCCTGTTGAAGAGGCTACCGTGCGTAAATGGACACATGATACCAATCCGCCTAATCAATCACCTACGCAGAAGGTAAGTAACAGGGGCAAAAGCCCGGGCGATCTCAGGCGTCTCTCGAATCGAACCCATCGGCGCCTACGCAACGATGGCAGAAATCCGCCATGCGGCCGCGGGATTCCGATTATTGCTGCACCTGCGTTCCCGGGGTTTTGCCCCTCTTACTCCCCAGATTATTAACCCATTGGAATTTTAGTGTTTTTTACAAAGTAAGGTCCAGGGGCTTGGCCCCTGGTGGGTCCTGGGCGACGCCCGGGCCTTGCCTGGCCATGGGTCATCCCAAACAGTGATTGGTATAAGTGGCCGCGCGCGCGAACCGCCTGTCGGTCGGCGCCCTGTTTCGCCTCGCGCTGCGCTATTCCGTGGAGCAGGGCGTGCCAGCGCGTTCCCTTCGCGTGGCACTCGTTGCAGGGACCGTGCTTACTGCCATCAACCAGGGCGATGTCATTCTCGCCACGGGTAATGTGGTCTGGCTCAAGAGCCTGCTTACCTGTGTTGTCCCGTATATCGTAAGCACCTACGGCGCGGTGGCGGTCCGCATGACTATCGCGGCTAGCGATTATGTTACCATCAATGAATATTCCCGTAACTGACGTAATCTCGTGCGGCCGCCAAAGAGACGGCGCGGCCCGATGAGGTTGACCCGTCGGCCGAAATTGCGAGCGGACCGCATCCGACATAGTGTTCGATACCCTCGTAACCTTATCGACCTGCCAAACGAAACACGTCTATCTCGACAAGCGGTTGATCAGTGACCGCTGCCGCGCGCGGGACATCGCCAGGGGGGTCGCTTCGGCATGCCTGATGCCTTCGCCTTGCCACATCCGGTATATAGACCAGCTATGAGCGATGCTGGGCCCGTAGCGCACTGCCAGACACCCAATGCGCGGGACGCGCGCTGGTCATGGATGATGGTGGCCGCACAGGCAGGCGACGCGCGCGCCTATAATGCCCTTTTGCGCGAATGTGTCCCGCTGCTGCGCGCAATCTGCCGTAGGAGACTGCGCGTTGAGGCCGATGTAGAAGATGCGGTGCAGGATGCGTTGTTGACGATCCACCGAGTTCGTCACACCTACGATCCTGCGCGCCCCCTGGGTCCATGGCTGATAGCCATCGCCGACCGGCGAGCACTGGACCGCGGGCGCAGCCTTGGTCGTGCAGCGCGCGGCCAGGTCGAGCTTGACGCGGCGAGCGAGCTTGCTTCGACGGCGCCCGATACTGATGGAGCGATAGATTCGCGGCGCGCGTCGGCGATGCTGGTGCGCGCCGTAGATGATTTGCCTCTCGCACAACGTACCGCATTGAGCCTCACAAAGATCCACGACCTGTCGCTTGCCGAGGCGAGCAGCAGGTCTGGCATGACGGTGGGCGCCCTGAAGGTTGCGACGCATCGTGCACTCGGTTCCCTGCGGCGCCGCTTCGGGGTGAAGGATTGACCCAACCATGAAGACCGAAGACCTGATCGCATCGCTCACGCAAGACCTTCGCCCGGTGCGGCGCGTGCTCCCGCCGGTCCTCGCGACCACACTCTGGATCGCCACCGCCACCGTCTTAGTATGCATGGCTGTGTTCTATTTCGGCCCGCGGGAGGATATTGTGCAGCACTTCGCCTCCAGCGTGGATCTGCCGCAATTGCTGGCCGCCGTGGCAATCGGCGTCCTGGCCGCGTTCGCGGCACTTCAGCGCGCGTTGCCCGACCGCGATTGGCGATGGGGCCTGCTGCCGCTGCCGGCAATCGCGGTGTGGTTGGTGATCTTGGCATGGGGTTGTGTGCGAGACGTCGTCGCATCGGGCCCGGAAGCCCTCCATCTGACCACCAGCTTCAAGTGCATCGCCTTCATTTCGGGTCTGGGTCTACCCCTCACCCTCGGCATGCTGTGGCTGTCGCGGCATGCGGCACCGCTCCGGCCCGGACCCGTGGCCGCGTTGGGTGGGCTCGCGGCGGCGGCGCTGGCGAGCGCCGGGCTGAGCTGCATCCACTACCTCAATGCCGCTGCGATGATCCTCGTGTGGCACGGCCTGGCGGTCGTGCTGGTGACGCTGGCGGCATCGCTGCTTGGGCCGCGCATCATGCGCACGCGAATGATGACGCAGTAGGCGCACGTCCTGCGTAACCTTCAGGGCGGGACGAACGAAGCCCAGGGGAATGTCCATCGTCCCTGGGAGAGTCCTAATGAACCGACGCCTCATGCTCACTGGCCTCACGACCCTCGCGGCCCTGTCGATGATGCCAGTGGCGGCGCGCGCAGCCGAGCGGCAGCCCTTCACTGATGCGGCCTTTGATGCCGCGCAAGCCGCCGGCCGCCCGGTACTGGTGGACGTCGCCGCACCCTGGTGCCCCACCTGCCGGGCACAGAAGCCGCATATCGACGCCATGGTTGCCGATCCGCGGATGAAGGAAGCAATCTTCTTCGCCGTTGATTTCGACAGCCAGAAGGACGTGCTGCGACGCCTGAATGTGCGAAGCCAGTCAACCTTGATTGCCTTCAAGGGTCGCCAAGAGCGCGCCCGGGCGACAGGCATTACCGATCCTGTGCAGATCCGGGACCTGCTGCTACAGGCGCTGTAACCGCCCATGATGTCCCTGTTGCTGGCGGGCTTGGCGGGTGTGCTCGCCAGCCTCTCCCCGTGCGTGCTGCCCATTCTTCCTATCGTCCTGGCCGCCGCCGGCGCGGAACATCGTCTCGGTCCGCTGGCCTTGGCCCTCGGCTTGGCCTTGAGCTTTGCCGTGGCCGGTATCGTGCTGGGCGTGGCCGGCTTCGCGCTTGGCCTGGATGGGGACATCCTGCGCGTGGGTGCTGCGCTGCTGATGCTCGCAGCCGGCGTCATGCTGTTGGCATCGGGCCTTGCCGGGCGGTTTTCCGCCGCGGCAGAGCATGCGCTGCAGCCTGTCACCCGGCTTGCCTCGCGCATGGCGGCACGCGGCCTTGGCGGGCAGTTCGCACTGGGGGCGGTGCTGGGGCTGGCATGGGCGCCCTGCACCGGACCTTCGCTTGGCGCAGCCCTCGCCCTGTCCGCGCAGATGGCAACGGCACCGCGCGCAGCAGCGACGATGCTGGTCTTCGCTCTCGGTGCGGCACTTCCGCTGCTGGTCATGGGCTATATCGCGCGCGGCGCGATGCCGGCGTTGCGCAAGCGGCTGGCCGCCACGGGGAGCGCCACACGGCCAGTTTTCGGCACGGTCCTGGTGCTGTTCGCGCTGATGGTCCTGACCGGCCTCGACAAGCGCATCGAGACAGTGGCAACCGCAACCCTCCCAGAGTCGTGGATCGACCTGATC
>JBBQOT010000132.1:0-7238 GCA_038331165.1 Acetobacterales bacterium | reverse complement strand
TTCCCGCTGTTCTACGGCCAGGAAGGAAATTCGTATTTCGTGATCGCGTCGAAGGGCGGCGCGCCGGCGCATCCCGGCTGGTATCGCAACCTGTTGGCCGACCCGTCGGCGGAAATCCAGGTCGGCACCGCGAAGCTGCGGGTGCGGGCCCGCACCGCCGAGGGGGCGGAGCGGGCCGGGCTATGGGACAAGGCAGTGAAGATCTGGCCGCCGTTTGCTGATTACCAGGTGAAGGCGGTCGACCGGCAGATCCCGGTGGTGGTGCTCGACCCCGTCGGCTGACGCCAGCCCGGCACGCCGCACGCCTTGATCAGCGGCACGACAAGGCTGATCGCCGATGTCGGGTGGCCGACCGCGGGGTTCCGGTCGCCGCTGATCTAAAATCCGTGGTTCGAGCGGCGCGACATTGATGTAGCCGTGGTGCCGATGGGCGTGGGGCGCGAGGACTGGCCGGCGTTGATCCGGCCGCTATTCTCGCTGCGCAACATCGTCGGGGCGCTGGTGGCCATGCCGCTGAAGGTGGAGACGGCGGAACTGGTCGACGAGTTGTCGATCGCTGCCTCGCTGGCCGGTGCGGGGGCGGCAGGTATTGTGCTGTTCGACACCCGCCCCGCCATGGCCGAGACGCTGGCCGGGCGGCTGCGGCGACACTATCCCGCGCTGGCGGCGACCACCGGCACGCCCGACCCGGCCGGTTGCGACACCGTGGTGAATGCCACCCCGCTGGGGATGGACGACGACGACCCCCTGCCGCTCGACCCCGACCGGCTGGCGGCGGGATGCATGGTGGGCGAGGTGGTGTTGCGCGCGCAGCATACGCCGTTGCTGCGGGCTGCCCTGGCGCGCGGCTGCGCGGTTCAGGTGGGCACCGATATGCTGTTCGAGCAGATTCCCGCCTATCTCGGCTTATTCGGACTGGAGGTGGCGACGGTGGACGCACTGCGCGCCGCGGCGGTGGCTTCGCATTCGCCGGCAAGCTGATAGGGTGGGGCCCAGTCCCTGATCCGGAGTTGCCGCGTGACCGACGATACCAATTACGTGCCGCCGAAAGTCTGGACCTGGCAGAAGCCGAATGGCGGCCGCTTCGCCAGCACCAACCGGCCGGTCGCCGGGGCGACGCACGACAAGGAGTTGCCGGTCGGCCGCCATCCGTTGCAGCTGTACTCGTTGGGCACGCCGAACGGGGTGAAGGTGACGGTGATGCTGGAGGAGCTGCTGGCCCTCGGCCACGGCGGTGCCGAATACGACGCCTGGCTGATCCGCATTGGCGATGGCGACCAGTTCGGCAGCGGCTTCGTGGCCATCAACCCCAATTCGAAGATCCCGGCATTGCTCGACCGCAGCGGACCAACGCCGATTCGCGTGTTCGAATCCGGCGCGATCCTGATGTACTTGGCGGAGAAGTTCGGCGCCTTGCTACCGACCGCGCCGGCAGCGCGGGCCGAATGCCTGTCGTGGCTGTTCTGGCAGATGGGCAGCGCGCCCTATCTGGGTGGCGGCTTCGGGCATTTCTACGCCTATGCGCCGACCAAGATCGAATACGCGATCGACCGCTTTGCCATGGAGACCAAGCGCCAGCTCGACGTGCTCGACCGGCGCCTGGCCGAGACGGAGTACCTGGGCGGCGCGGACTACACCATCGCCGACATCGCGGTGTGGCCGTGGTACGGCGCGCTGGCCAAGGGCCTGCTGTATGGCGCGGGCGAGTTCCTCGACGTTGGCGAATACCGCCACGTGCAGCGCTGGACCGACGCGATCGCCGAGCGTCCGGCGGTGCGGCGCGGGCGCATGGTCAACCGGCTGTCGGGCGAGCCGGCGAGCCAGTTGCATGAGCGGCATGACGCCAGCGATTTCGACACCAGGACGCAGGACAAGCTGGCGGCGAGAGAGAATGCCGCCCCGCCGGCCTAGGCCTCGGCGCCCGCCTGGCGTCACTGGAAGGCGGAGAGCACGCTGAAGCCGACTGCGCGGAACGGCTCCGGCGCCACCCAGATGGCGGTGCCGTAGGCCGCCCGTACCGCACCTGCGTCGTCGTGCCCGGTGACCAGTTCTGCCAGCCGCATGCCTAGCACGGTGCCCTTGACGACGCCCGCGCCGTTGCAGCCGGCCGAGGCGTAGAGCCCGTCGTCGATGCGGCCCCACCTCGGGGCGCCATTCATCGTCAGGGCCGTGGTGCCGCCCCTGACGAACTTCAGTCCGACATGGGCCAGCGCGGGATGGCGGCGATGGAAGCAGCCGAGCAGGGCTGCGTGCACCCGTTCTGGCGGCAAGCCGCGCTCGTAGGCGTAGAGCGAGCGCACCATCATGCGATCGGCTCCGACGCGGCGCACGGTGGTGCCCAGGCGGTGCGACGGCAGCAGGCCCCAGCTTGCCATGCCGCCGAGCTGCGCCGCATCGTCGGGCGCCATCGCCGCGGTGATGGCGGCATTAGGTGTCGGTCGTGACCAGGCGATCGCGGAGATAGCCGAAGCGGGTCACCGCCGCGTTGGTCGCCAAGATGACGCAATCGGCGGTGATGGTCGCGGATGGTGTCTGCGACTGCCATTTGCCAGCGCGGCGCAGCGCCAGGACCGGCGAATTCTCGTGCAGTCGTACCGTGTCGGGCAGGGCATCGGCCATGCCGCGGATCAGTGCCGCGAGCTGCAGCAGATGCCCGCCCTCGGTATAGAGGCCGCAGCGATAGTAGCGGCCGCCGGTCCGCGCGTGCATCTGCCCGGCGTCGAGCAGGGCCTGCGGCGGGCCCCGGCGCTGCACCGTGGCGTGCAGCGCGTGTACCGCCCGCGCGCCAGCCGCGGTGGCAGCACCGCCACGCAACTCTTGGCATCCCCAGCTTATCAACCTATTGGAAATTTTAGTTTTTTTATAGAATAAGGTCCAGGGGCTTGGCCCCTGGCGGGTCTGGGCAGAGCCCAGCCACCCTTATCTGAGTGCCTATGGGGCAGAGCCCTGGCCTTGGCTTTCTCTGTCGGTCAATCACTGGAAGGGTTGGTATAGCAGCGCATTCCAGGCGCAGGCGTCGGGATAGTCGGGAAAAATCGGGCGGGTCATATCGCGGCTCGCTGGCTGGGCCGTTCGGTCATAGCGCATCGTGGCGCGCGTGCCATGTGGCGAGGCCGCGCTTGTGCCCCGCGGCAAGGCCGCGCTTGTGCCCCGCGGCGAGGCCGCGCTTGTGCCAGCGGCGGTGCCATAGGATGCTCGGGACTGCCGCGTTCGTTGCTGCGCCCACCCCATGGAGGCAGGCCATGACCATGCCCGACCGTACCCCCGTCATCGTCGGCATTGGCGAGATCAAGGACCGGCCGGCAGACCCGGCGCAAGGATTGGAGCCGATCGCGCTGATGGCCGCGGCACTGGGCCGGGCGGACGAGGATGCCGGCGGCGGGCTGCTGGCGCGGCTCGATTCGCTCGACGTGGTGAACTCGGTGTCATGGCCGTATCCCGACCTGCTGGGCGCGTTGCTGACCCGGCTTGGCCTTGCGCCCCCGCACTGCGTCTATGGGCCGGTCGGCGGGGAGACGCCGGTGCGGTTCCTGCACGAGGCGGCCGAGCGCATTCGCAGTGGGCAGAGTTCGGTGGCCGCCGTGGTGGGCGGCGAGGCGCAGCATACGGCGGCAGCGGCGCAGCGGCGGGGGATCGCGCTGCCGTGGACGGCCAAGGAGGAAAACCCGGCGCCGCGCAGTCGCAGCTATCTGTCGGAGTTGGTGCGCCGTCACGGCATCGACATGCCGATCCGCGTCTATCCGTTGTACGAGAACGCCGTGCAGGCCGCGTGGGGGCAGACGCCGGAGCAAGGCAATGCCGAGTCGGCACGGGTCTGGGCGGCCTATGCCGCCGTGGCGGCGACGAACCCGGATTCCTGGTTACCGCGCGCCTTCACGCCTGCGGAAATCGCCACGCCTTCGCCGGACAACCGGATGATCGCCTGGCCGTATCCCAAGCTGATGACGGCGAACCCGCTGGTGAACCAGGGCGCGGCGGTGCTGCTGACCAGCGTGGCGGTGGCCCGCGCCGCCGGCATTCCCGACCAGCGGATGGTGCCGGTGCATGGCGGGGCGGCGGCGAACGAGCCGCGCGACTACATGCAGCGCGACGGCTTCACCCGCGCGCATGCCCAGGATGTAGTGCTGGAGGCGGCGCTGGAGATGGTGGACGGCGACGTGTCGCGTTTTGCCCATCGCGAGTTCTACAGCTGCTTTCCCTGCGTGCCGAAGATGGCGCGGCGCAAGCTGGGGCTGCCGGAGGAGGCCTCGCCGACCGTGGCGGGCGGGCTGACGTTTCACGGCGCACCGCTGAACAACTACATGCTGCACGCCGCCTGCGGCATGGTGCGGGCGTTGCGCGGCGATGCTGGCGCACTGGGTTTGTTGTACGGCCAGGGTGGCTTTGTGACCAACCACCGCACGCTGGTGCTGGGGGGGGCCGCCGACGGCACCCTGGTGACGCGCGACCTGCAGGATGCGGCCGATGCGCGACGCGGTGCGGTGCCGGCGACGGTGGAGGGGCATAGCGGCGCGGCGACCGTAGAGACCCATACGGTGGTGTTCCGCGGCGATGGCACGCCCGATTACGGCGCGGTCGTGCTGCGCCTGCCCGACGGCGCGCGCACCATGGCCCGGGTGCCGCGCGAGGACACGGCGACGCTGGCCGCGCTGATGGCGCCGGCGCGCAGCGCGGTCGGGCTGTCCGGCCGGCTCGGTGAGGGCCGCGAGGGGTTGCAGGAATGGCGCCTGTGAGCACGGCGACCCGGCCATGGACCTGAGCTACGGGCCGGAGTACGAGGCGTTTCGCCAGGAGTTGCGCGGCTTTATCGCCGCGCACCGGCACCTGGCGCCCGCGGTGATCGCGCAGAAGGACCCGGCGTCGAAGGCCTGGCAACGCGTGCTGATCGAACACGGCTACGCCGCGCGCACCATCCCGGTGCAGTACGGCGGCGGCGGCCATGTGCCCGACATCCTCCACGCGCGTATCCTGGCGGAAGAGTTCGCCGGTGCCGGGGTGCCGCCCGGGCTGCGCGGCCAGGGCATTTCCATGCTGGTGCCGACGTTGCTGGAAGTGGGCAGCGAGGCGCAGAAGCGTCATTTCATCCCGCCCACCTTGGCCGGCGACATGGTGTGGTGCCAGGGCTATTCCGAGCCTGGCGCCGGCAGCGACCTAGCCGCGCTGTCGACCCGCGCGGTGCTGGACGGCGATGACTGGGTGGTGAACGGGCAGAAAATCTGGACCAGCACGGCGCACATGGCCGACTGGATGTTCTGCCTGGTGCGCACCGAGCCGGAGGCGCCGAAGCACCAGGGCATCTCGTTCCTGCTGCTGCGCATGGACACGCCGGGCATCACCGTGCGCCCGCTGGTGGATATGACGATGAACGCCAACTTCAACGAGGTGTTCTTCAGCGACGTGCGTGTGCCCCACCACCAGATCGTCGGCCGCCGCGGCGAGGGGTGGAAGGTCGCCAACATCATCCTGGGCAACGAGCGAGATTCACTGGCCGACCCCAACATCGCCCAGGCCCGGCTGAACGCGCTGGCGACATTGATGCGCGAGGAGACGATCGACGGGCGCCCGGTGATCGAGCACGCGCAGTTCCTCGACCGGCTGATGCGCCTGCAGGGCCGGGCGATGGCGATGCAGTGGAACGAGATGCGCGTGCTGTCGAGCCGGCTGAACAACAGCGAGGATGCGCTGCTGGCGCGCATGATCACCAAGTTCGTCGGCACCGAGTTGCGCCACGAGATCGAGGGGCTGGCGATCGACGCGATGGGCGAGGGCGGGCTGGCCTATGGCGCGAACCCGTATCTGCGCGGCGGCGGCAGTTGGCAGTACAGCCACATGTATTATCTGGGCCTGATCATCGGCGGTGGAACCAGCCAGATCCAGAAGAACATCATCGGCGAGCGCGGCCTGGGGTTGCCGCGCGAGCCGAAGGCTCGGGCGTGATGGAATTCGTATTATCCGAGGCGCAGCGCCTGTTGGTGGGCAGCGTGGCCGGGTATTTGCGCCGCGAGGTGCCGTTGGCCCGGGTGCGCCGTTTCGCCGAGGCCGACGAGGGCCGCGCCCGCGATCTGGTGGCCGGACTGGCCGAGCTTGGGATGGCTGGGGTGCTGGTGGCGGAAGCCTATGGCGGCGTCGGCATGGGCGCGCTGGATGCCTGCCTGGTCGCCGAGGCGTTGGGCTATGCCGTGGCGCCGCTGCCGTTCACTGCCAACGCGGTGATGGTGCCCACGGCACTGGCCCTGGCCGGCAGCCCGGCGCAACAGGCGGCGTGGTTGCCTGGCATCGCCGGCGGCACGCTGGTGGTGGGCGCGGCCCTGGCCGAACGGGCCGGCGCGCGGGGCGATGCCGGCGTCACCTGCATCGACGGAAGGCTGACCGGGCGGGCGCTGCACGTTTTGGACTTCGATGCCGTTGCCTGGCTGGTGGCCGACCGCGCGGGCGGGCTGCATCTGGTCGCCGCCGACGCGCCGGGCGTGTCGGCACGGCGGCTGGAGACGGTGGACCGCACACGGCCGGTGGGCGAGCTGGTATTTGCCGGCACCCCGGCCGAGACGCTGCCGGGTGGCGACGCGGCGGTCGGCACCCGTGTTCTGGACCTCGGGCGCGCTGCCTTGGCCGCCGATACCCTGGGTGCGGCGCAATGCATGCTGGACCAGGCGGTGGCCTATGCGAAAACGCGCGAACAGTTCGGCCGGGCGATCGGCTCGTTCCAGGCGGTGAAGCACATGTGCGCCGAGATGGCCGCGGCGCTGGAGCCGTGCCGCGCCTTCCTGTGGTTCGCCGGCCATGCGCTGGATGCACTGCCCGCGCAACGCCACGGCGTGGTGTGCCACCTGAAGGCGCATCTGGACGAGGTGGCCAGCGGCGTGGCCAAGACCGCCACCGAGGTGCATGGCGGCATGGGCTTCACCGACCTTGTCGGGCTGCACTACTGGTTCAAGCGGATCGGCTTCAACCGCCAGATGCTTGGCGCACCCGAGCGCCTGCGCATGGAGGCGGCGCGCGCAATGGGGCTGGTGGCCTGAGGCACCGCGTGGGCTGACGCGGTGTTGCTATCGCCGCCGCATAATTGTTAACATTCGCCCAAGCAATGAGAAGCACTGGCAATGTGCGCCTTGATGAATGGACCCGGCGAATGATGGCCTGCCGAACGATGCGCCGCCGGTGACCGACGACGGCGCAGTGCTGCTGGATGTGCGCGGCCTCGGCATCGCCTTCACCGGTGGCGCTTCGCGGGTTCAGGC
>JBBQOT010000131.1:0-7243 GCA_038331165.1 Acetobacterales bacterium | reverse complement strand
AGCAGGTTCACTTTACCCGCAAATTTGGCTGAGATCGGGCCAATCTTGACAGACGCGGTGGCGCGCAGGCTGCCGTCGGGCTCGCGCACCAGCGTGTCGCAGCCGGGGATCGAGGTCCGCAGCACCTCGGTGTCGTTGAGTGCCGCCCAGACCTGTTCGCGGGTAGCGGCGATGCGGCGTTCGCCGGTCATATTCATGCGGTGTGCTCCGTGCCGAGCGGCATGCGCCGCCGCTCTCGCCCCAACTTACTCGGCTCCAACCTAGTAGGTGGTGGGCTGGCCTCCAACCCCGGGGGCTATCCGACGCCGGTGAAATAGGCCGCATTGATGTAAAGGTGGGCCGCAATCCCCGCCACGTAGCCCAGCGCCACCGCCCAGGCCCAGCGCAGATGGCTGGAGAAGGTATAGCCGCCCTGGGCAATGCCCATCAGCGCGACCCCGGCCGCCGAGCCGACCGACAGCAGCGAGCCGCCAGTGCCCGCGGTGAAGGTCAGCAGCAGCCATTGGCCATGGTCCATCACCGGCTTCATGCTCAGCACGGCAAAGGTCAGTGGAATGTTGTCGACCGCCGCCGAGAGCACCCCGATGGCGATATTGGCGCCGGTTGCGCCGATTCCGCCATACAGCGCGTTGGACAACAGCGCCAGATACCCCATCGCCCCGAGCCCGCCGACGCACAGCAGGATGCCGTAGAAAAACAGCAGCGTGTCCCATTCGAGCTCGCGCAGCGCATCGAACGAGTCGAACGCCTTGCCAGGTCGCCGGCCGCGTGGCGCTGCGTCGACATCGAATTGCGTAGCCTGCTCGCCCAGCGTCAGTTCCGCGCCGCGTCGCTCCCTGTGGCTGAGAAAATGGCCGAACACCTTCAATGCGCCCAACCCCAGCATCATGCCCAGAAACGCCGGCAGGCCGAGCACGTGGTTGAGCGTCACGGTGCCGGCGATGGTGGCCAGGAACATCGCCACGATCGCCAGCCCGCCTTGGCGCAGCTGGGCTCCCGCGATGTTGCGGGCCGGCTTGCCGCCCGGCATGAACGCGCCGATCAGCGCCGCCGGCACCAGCCAATTGACCAGCGACGGGACGAACAGGGCGAAGAACTCGGTGAACTCCACCATCCCGGCCTGCCAGATCATCAGCGTGGTGATGTCGCCAAACGGCGAGAAGGCGCCGCCGGCATTGGCCGCGACCACGATGTTCACGCACGACCCGCCGACGAAGCGGCGATAGTTGCCCCCGATGGCCATCACCACGGTGCCCATCACCAGTGCCGTGGTCAGGTTGTCGGCGACCGGGGAAATCACGAAGGCAAGCGCGCCGGTGATCCAGAACAGCGGCCGCAGGCCCAGCCCAGCGCCAACCAGCCGGCCGCGAAGGGCGTCGAACACGCCGCGCTCGATCATGGCGTTGATGTAGCTCATCGCCGCCAGCAGGAAGAACAGCAGTTCGGCGTATTCCAGCGCGTTGTGCCGCAGCAATTCGGCGGCGCGCGGCCCCTCGCCCACCGCCGCATAGGCACCGGCCACCAGGATCCAGATCAACCCGGCCGCGACCAACACAGGCTTGGATTTCGGCAGATGCAGCCGTTCCTCCAGGAAGACCAGCGCATACCCCGCCACGAACACCGCCATCACCGCCAAGCCCCATAGCGAGCCCGGCGACACCGGCAGCGCCGCCGTCGTTGCTGCCCCCGCGGGATTGGCGAGCAATACCGTCGCGATCAACGAAGCCGCCGCTGCGCGTGTCCAAGTCACTTGCGATTTCCGTTGCAACGCATTGATGTCGTGCTTATTGCGGAATTCCGCTACCGGCAAGTCGAAACCGCCGCGCTCGCCGATACCCAAGGCTAGCGCCGCCACGCCAGGACCGCCGTGCCCAGCACCGCGGCCAGCGCCGAGCCGGCCAGTACACCCAGCTTCACCTGGGTCTCAAGACCCTGCGTCTCGAATGCCAGCCCGCCGATGAACAGGCTCATGGTAAAGCCGACGCCGCACAGTAGGCAGACGCCGAAGAATTGCCGCGCATTGGCCCCCTCCGGCGTCTTGGCCAGCCCGGCGCGGATCAGCAGCCAGGACGTGCCATACACCCCGATCGCTTTGCCGACCACCAACCCGGCCGCAATCCCTAGCGGCACCGGCGCGGCCAGGTTGGACAGCGACAGCCCGGCGAGATCGACCCCGGCATTGGCGAGCGCGAACATCGGCAGCACCGCGAACGCGACCCAGGGATGCAGCCCGTGTTCCAGCGCCCCGGCCGGCGAGCCGCCATGGCGGTCGCGCAACGGGATCGCCAGCGCCGTCACCACCCCGGCCAGGGTGGCGTGCACGCCGGATTTCAACACGCAGACCCAGACCACCAGCCCGACCACGACATAGACATCAACGCGGGTCACGCCCGAGCGGTTCAGCGCCAGCAGCGCCAACCCGCCCGCCGCCGCTGCGGCCAGCATCGGCAGCGACAGGTTGGCGGTGTAGAACACCGTGATCACAACGATCGCGCCGAGGTCGTCGATGATCGCCACCGCGGTCAGGAACAGCCGCAGCGAGAGCGGCACGCGCGGTCCCAGAAGCATCACGATGCCCAACGCGAAGGCGATGTCGGTGGCCGCCGGGATCGCCCAGCCGCGCAGCGCCACGGGGTCGCCGAGGTTGACCAGTGCATAGATCGCCGCCGGCACCAGCATGCCGCCCGCAGCAGCAGCAGTCGGCAGGATGGCCTGTCCGGGTGCTGCGAGCTCGCCGACCACGATCTCACGCTTGATCTCGAGCCCGACCAGGAAGAAGAACACTGCCATCCACAGGTCGTTCACCCACAGCAGCAGCGGCTTCTCCAGCACCACCAACCCGCCGATATCCACCACCCCGCGCAGGTCGGTGAAGGCAAGATAGGCGGCCCGCCAGGGCGAGTTGCTCAGCATCAGCGCCGCCAGCGCCGCGATCACCAGGACGATACCGCCGGCGGCATCGTTGGAAAAAAAACGTCTGAAAACATTGCCTTGTTGGTTGATTTTATCCGCATCCAGGCTCATCACATGTTCCTCTACGGCGCGATCCCGCAGCGCAGCACGGAGGGTGGTTGTGGCCCGGAAGCAGCCGTATGTCACGCAAAAGCGGCGCGACGTTCCAGTGCTGCGTATCTTCGGCTACACCCGGCCAGCACGTCCCGTCCGTCAAGGAACCCACCGCATGCCCTATCTGATCGCCGACGACCTGCCCGATGAACCCGCCGGCATCCGCTTCCGCCGCCTGGTCGAGCGCGGCGGCATCGCGCAGATCCCCGGCGCCCATAACGGCATGGCCGCGCTTCAGGCCAAGCGGGCTGGTTTCGAGGGCCTCTACCTCTCCGGCGCCGCCATGACCGCCTCGATGGGCATTCCCGATCTCGGCATGATCACCGTCGACGAGGTCTGCTTCTTCGTCCGTCAGGTCGCTCGCGCCGCGGGCCTGCCGCTGCTGGTCGACGGCGACACCGGCTATGGCGAGGCGTTGAACGTCATGCACATGGTGCGCAGCTTCGAGGATGCCGGGGCGGGCGCGGTGCATATCGAGGACCAGCTGCTGCCGAAAAAATGCGGGCACCTGAACGACAAGCGGCTGGCCGATGCGCACGACATGGCGGCGAAGGTGGCCGCGGCGCGCAAGGCGCGGCGGCATTTGTTCATCATCGCGCGCACCGATGCGGCCGCCAGCGAGGGCATGGATGGTGCGGTGGCGCGGGCGCAGCTGTACCTGAACGCCGGGGCCGATGCGATTTTCCCCGAGGCGATGACCTCGGCCGAGATGTTTCGCGAATTCGCCCGCCGGGTGAAGGCGCCGCTGCTGGCCAACATGACCGAATTCGGCCGCACGCCGTTCTTCACCGCCGACGAGTTCCAGGCGATGGGTTACGCCATGGTGATCTGGCCGGTCAGCTCGATGCGGGTGGCGGCGAAGGCGCAGGAGGAACTGTATGCCGCGATTGCGCGCGATGGTGGCACCCAGGGGATGCTGGAGCGGATGCAGACGCGCGCCGAGCTGTACGAGAC
Organism: Acetobacterales bacterium; assembly: GCA_038331165.1. Taxonomy (GTDB): domain Bacteria; phylum Pseudomonadota; class Alphaproteobacteria; order Acetobacterales; family Acetobacteraceae; genus CAMDGX01. The sequence goes on along the minus strand of JBBQOT010000131.1, from coordinate 3,223 downwards.
GATCGGGCTGCATGCGTATGAGGCGCTGGATGCCTCGATCGTGCAGACGGTGATCCCGGAGGGGATGCCGCAACGCTCGTGACCGCCCGCGACATCGCCCCGCGCTATATCGGAAGCGAGATCTACCGCCGGTCGAGCTATGGGCCGAAGCATCCGCTGGCGGTGCCGCGGGTGTCGGTGTGCACCGACCTGGTGCGGGCGATGGGGTGGCTCGACGAGGACCGGTTTCTGGAGGCGCCGCTTGCCGATGACGGGCTGCTGCACCGGTTCCATACGCCAGCCTATATCACCGCGTTGAAGCAGGCGGAGGCGGACCAGGCGGTGAGTGCGGAGGTGCGGGCGCGGCATCAGCTGGGGGCGGCCGGCAATCCGGTGTTTCGGGAGATGTTCCGCCGGCCGGCGACCTCGGCGGGCGGGCTGGCGCTGGCGTGCCGCACGGTGCTGGCGGGCGGGGTGGTGCATTGCCCCGGCGGCGGCACGCATCATGGGCGGCCGGATCGGGCGAGCGGGTTCTGCTACCTCAACGACTGTGTGCTGGGCATTTCGGAATGGCTGGCGGCGGGGCTGACGCGGATCGTTTATTTGGACATCGACGCGCATCATGGCGACGGGGTGCAGGATGCCTTCCACGACGATGCCAGGGTGTTGACGATTTCCGTCCATGAGGCCGGGCGGTGGCCGCATACTGGGGCTGCGGATGACCAGGCGGGCGGGATGGCGCGCAATTTTCCGGTGCCGCAGGGGTTCAACGACAGCGAAATGCGTTGGCTGCTGCATGAGGCGATCCTGAAGTTGATCGAAGATTTTGCCCCCGAGGCGATCATGCTGCAGGCCGGCGCCGACGGGCTGGAGGAGGATCCGCTGGCCAAATTGTCCCTCTCGAACAATGCACATTTCCAGGTTGCGGCGGCGGTAATGGGCCGGGCGCCACGGCTGGTGGTAACCGGAGGCGGGGGCTACAACCCCTATTGCGCCGGGCGGTGCTGGGCCGGTATCTGGGCGACGCTGAACGGCATCGAGATCCCGGACCGCACAACTGTTGCGGCGGCTTCGGTGCTCACGGAATTGCGCTATCATCACGCAGTTGGGCATCGCGCTGCCGGGCGGCTGCTGCCGCCGCACTTGATCGAAACCGTGCGCGACGCGCCGCGCGAAGGCATGGTGCGCGAAGCGGTGCGGCACCTCGCCGAAATGACGCTGGAGGAGAGACGAGCATGATTCGCCGCACCCTGTTGTTGGGATTGGGCGGGCTGTTGCTGCCGGCGCCCGCGTGGGCGCAGATCGGGCCGCAGCCAGAATTGCGCAAGGAGCGCATCACCATCACCACCGCGAAGGGTGGGCGCCACGAATTCAGGGTGGAGATGGCGCTGGATCGAGCCGAGCAGTCGATCGGCCTGATGTTCCGCCAGCGCGTGGCCCCCGACGGCGGCATGCTGTTCGATTGGGGCAAGCCACGCATCTCGCAAATGTGGATGCAAAATACCATCGCCAGCCTCGACATGATCTTCATCGGCGAGGACGGGCGCATCCGCACCATTGTGGAGCGCACCATCCCGCAAAGCCTGGCGATCATCGACAGCAAGGTGGAAGTGCGCGCGACGCTGGAAGTTGCGGCTGGTACGTGCCAGCGGCTGGAGATCACCGTAGGCGACCGGGTGGTGCACCCGATGTTCATGGCGCGCCCGCTGTAGCGACGCGCATCGGATGACAGCCCACGGCGTGATCCCTGGCGCGGGTCGGGTTGGGCAGCCTCTTGCGTTGACCTTCCTCGCTTGGTGCTTGCGCTGCAGGAACTTCGCTCATAGCTTCCGCCACGTTGCCGGCATGGTATCGGGGCGTGGCGCAGCCTGGTAGCGCGCGTGTTTTGGGTACACGAGGCCGCCGGTTCGAGTCCGGCCGCCCCGACCATTGCGGCAAAAGAAGGAGAGCTCATGCGCGCGCGCATCTTCCAGATCCCCAAGAATGCCATGCAGTCGGGCCGCGCCAAGACCGACGATTGGGTTCTGGAGTTTGAGCCGTCGGAGCCGCGCCGCGCCGATCCGCTGATGGGTTGGATCGGTAGCGCCGACACCCAGGCGCAGGTGCGGCTGGTGTTCGCCAGCCGCGACGAGGCGGTTGCCTATGCCGAGCGCGAGGGCATCGTGCACGTTGTGGAACTGCCGCAGAAGCGCGTGACCAAGCCGAAGGCCTATAGCGACAATTTCCGCGCCGGCCGGATCGAGAACTGGACGCACTGACTCAGCTCGCGCCGGGCCGCGTGGCACGCGGCAGAGCCGGAAGCGAACGTTGAGCGGCTGCGAGGACAGACACTAATGCCAATCCGCCTAATCATTGACCTACGCGGAAGGCAAGGCTAGGGCTCTGCCCTGTACCCACGAAAGGCCGACGGCCTTTGGAAACCCATTATTTTCTATAATATGAGGTCCAGGGGCTCGGCCCCTGGTGGGTCCAGGGCAAAGCCCTGGTCTTGTCTAACGGAGGGTTAGTGACTGCGGAGCTTGGCATGCCTGCCGAGCCGTAGGTGAACCGGCTCGCCACCGCGCGAGGCGTCGGCTTCAGCCCACCGGCATCGTGCCAGCCATCGGCGGCAGGGTGACGACCGCTTCGTACCAGGCGGTGAGCTTCGGATGCCCGGGGCGCCAGGGTTCGTTGGCGAAGCGGAAATCGAGATAGCCGAGGGCACAGGCGATGGTGATCTCGCCGTAGGTCGACAGTCCGTGCAGGCTGTCGGCCTCGGCCTCCAGCGCGTCGAGCGAGCGGGCGACCTTGCCCTGTTGCTGTGCGATCCAGGTGGTGCGGCCTTCGTCCTGCGGCAGGGCAAGCTCGCGGCGGCGTGGCTGGGCGGCGTCCATGATGCCGTCGGCAAGCGCGGCGCGGCGGATGGCGGTCAAGCGGGCGGGGCCGGCGGGGGGGAAAAGGCCGGGGGCGCTGCCGACGCTGTCGATGTACTCGCAGATCACCGGACTATCGTACAGCGCGATGCCGTCGCCGGTGACCAGGGTAGGCACCTTGGACAGCGGGTTCATGCTGGCGAGCACAGGATCGGTCGTGCCGATCTTGGCCTTTTCGATCTGGCCGTCGATGCCGCGGGCGATGGCGCAGGCCATCACTTTGCGAACGTACGGGCTGGCGGCGGAGAAGGCGAGTTTCACGGCGGGGTTTCCACGATGGCTGTTGCGATGGAGTCTGCGCGACGCGGGCGGAGGCCGCAAGGGTCAGGCAC
>JBBQOT010000130.1:0-7264 GCA_038331165.1 Acetobacterales bacterium | reverse complement strand
AGCTTGCCGGCGTGCGCGAGATGGCCGCCGAGATGCTGAACCGCCAGGTCCGCCTCGGCCGCCCCGCCCAACTGCGCGGCCTGCCCGACTCGGCGCAGGGCCCGGCATTCGCCACCGCCGTCGGCCTGCTGTCATGGAGCGCTGGCGAGGGCCGGCGCCTGCCCGACCTGGACCTGGATGCCGAACCACCGCGTGGGCTGTTCAGCCGCATCGTCGCCTTTCTGCGCGAACGGGTGTGACCAACATGCAACGCAAGACGCCACGATACGGAAACGAGCCGCCCCGGCAGCAAATCAACGCTGCACGGACACTTGCGAATCGATCAAGCGCGCTAGAAAAGAATCTCCTGGGGAGCTTATCCTGATGACGTTGAACCTGACCATTCCGCAGACGATGCATACCGACTTCACGCCGCGCATCACGGTGATCGGCGTGGGCGGCGGCGGCACCAACGCGGTCGACAACATGATCGCCATGAACCTCCAGGGCGTGGAGTTCGTGGTGGCCAACACCGACGCCCAGCAGCTGATGCACTCGCGCGCCGACCGGCGCATCCAGCTCGGCCCGCACATCACCCAGGGCCTGGGCGCCGGCGCCAAGCCCGAGGTCGGGCGCGCCGCGGCCGAGGAGGCGGCGGAGGAGCTGTACCGCCACCTTGACGGTGCCCACATGGTGTTCATCACCGCCGGCATGGGCGGCGGCACCGGCACTGGGGCGGCACCCGTCATCGCCCGCATGGCGCGCGAACGCAACATTCTCACCGTCGGCGTGGTCACCAAGCCCTTCACCTTCGAGGGCAACCGCCGCGCCCGCGCCGCCGAACAGGGCATCGCCGAACTGCAGGAATTCGTCGACACCCTCATCGTCATCCCCAACCAGAACCTCTTCCGCCTCGCCAATGAGCGCACCGGCTGGAAGGAAGCCTTCAAGATGGCCGACCAGGTGTTGTACATGGGCGTCAAGGGTGTCACCGACCTGATGGTCGCCCCCGGCCTGGTCAACCTTGACTTCGCCGACATCCGCACCGTGATGGCCGAAATGGGCAAGGCCATGATGGGCACCGGCGAGGCCGAGGGCGAGAACCGCTCGGTCCGCGCCGCCGAGCTCGCCATCAGCAACCCGCTGCTGGAAGACACCTGCATGCGCGGCGCCAAAGGCCTGCTGATCAACATCACCGGCGGCGAGGATATGACCCTGTTCGAGGTCGATGCCGCCGCCAACCGCATCCGCGAGGAAGTGGACGACGAGGCCAACATCATCTTCGGCTCGGCGATCGATGAGACGCTGGCAGGCAAGGTGCGCGTGTCGGTCGTTGCCACCGGCATCGAAAGTGCGATCAAGACCGCCGAGCGCCCGCGCCTGGTCGCGGTCAGCAACGGCGGCATGGTCGAACTCGGAACCGAGGCGATCTCCGCTGCCGCGCCCGAAGGCGACGCCAGCACCCCGCCCATCGGAACCCCGGGGACCGCCGGCGGCACCCAGCCGATCCCGCTGCGCCCGGCCGCGGCACCCGTCGGCCTGCCGCCAGGCATTGGTGCCCGCCCCGCGATGCGCCCGGCGGTAGCGCCCGCGCCGCAGGGCCCAGCCCCGCGGGTCGGCGCCACCTTCACCGAACCCGCACCGCTGGCGCCCCGCCCCGTCGAGTCGCTGCTGCCTGACACTGGCTCGGCCCGCCGGGTGGAACCAACGATCTCGCCGCGCCCCGCCACCTCGCGCGCAGCGGTCGCCGAACCTGTCCGTCCTGCGCCGCCTGCCGGCCCGAACCTGTTCAACCGCGTGACCGGCCTGCTGCGCGGCAACCGCGGCGCGTCCCCGGCACCGGAGCCACGGACCGCAGCGTCGCAGAACACGAGCCTGATGGCCGAACCGATCGCCGAAACCGAAGCAACGCGCGCGCCGACCCCAGGCGAGAAGATCGACCTGGAGATCCCGACCTTCCTGCGCCGCCAGCATTCCGGCACGCAGCACTAGGCAAGAAAGCGATTCCAGGGGGCTCGCCCCCCTGGACCCTCGACCATTGTACCGATTGCCAAAGAATGGCTGAGGGTCCGGGGGCTCGGCCCCCGGCGGGTCGAGGGCAGCGCCCTCGCCTTCCCCTCCGCGCCGCCGCACTACCCTGGCTGCACCGCAAAAATTCCTTATATTTCAATGTATTATTCAGTAATACTGAGAAATAAAGCTTGACTAGCGCCGACACGCGTCACGGCCCTAACTTGCGTCCGCTGCCGCCCCCAAGCCGGGCGGCGCAGGACAGAAAGTCAGGCGCATGGACGGCTTCCCTCACAGCGTGACGATGTTTACCCAGGACCATGCCGCCGACGCCCTGATGGGCGGGTCGCGGCCGATGCAGCATACCTTGAAGACCGCGATCGACTGCGTGGGTCTTGGGCTGCATTCCGGTGCGAGGGTGGCGATGGCGCTGCGTCCGGCGCCGGTCGACCATGGCATCGTCTTCCGCCGCCGCGACCTGGGCGTTGACATTCCCGCCCGCTTCGACCTGGTTGCCGATACTCGATTGTGCACCGTGCTGGCGCACCCGACCATCACCGACGCGCGCGTGGCCACAGTGGAACATGTCATGGCGGCACTCGCCGCCACCGGTGTGACCAATGCCATCATCGAGGTGGACGGGCCGGAGTTGCCGATCCTGGATGGCTCGGCGGCGAATTTCGTCTTTCTGATCGACTGCGCCGGGATCGTGGCACAAGACGCAGCGCAGTCGGCGATTGTCGTGGCCCGCCCGGTGCACGTGAAAGGGTCCGACGGTGCCTGGGCCGAACTGACGCCGCCGATGCCGGGCGTCGGCGGGCTTGATGCCCACGTGTCCATTGCCTTCGACGCGCCGGCCATCGGCACCCAGTCGCTCGACCTGCACGTCACCGCCGCCGGGTTTCGCCGCGAACTGGCATCCGCGCGCACCTTCTGCCTGTTGGCCGAGGTGGAGGTGATGCAGGCGTCCGGACTTGGCCGCGGCGGCAGCCTCAACAACGCCGTGGTGGTGGACGGCGCGCGAGTGCTGAACCCCGCCGGGCTGCGGATGGAAGGCGAGTTCGTGCGCCACAAGCTGCTGGATGTCGTCGGCGACTTGGCGCTGGCCGGTGCTGCGATCCATGCCGGGCTGCGCGCGCACCGCCCCGGACATGGGCTGAACAACCAGTTGCTGCGCCGTTTGTTCGCCGATGCGGCCAACTGGCGGCAGGTGGACGGTACCGCGTCGATCATCGCCGGCCGGGCGCCGCGCACCGCGCACGGCTGATCGCGCGAGCAATGCCGCGGCGGGGTTCGCCCACGCGCGACGCGTGCTATAAGCGCGTCTATTCCTGTCCGGTGATTCGATCGATGCTCCGCCCCGCCTGCGCCGCCCTGCTTGTGTTGCTCGCCCTGCCGCTTGGCGGCTGTACGACGTTGTCCGCGCTCAACCCGTTCCACACCCCCGAACCGAACCCGGACGAGATCAACGTCCCGGCGGCCGAGGTGCTGTACAATCGTGGCGTCGATGCGCTGACTGCCCGACGCTATGGCACGGCCGCCACACAGTTCGACCAGGTCGAGCAGAATTACCCCTATTCGTCCTGGGCAGTGAACGCGCAGTTGATGCAGGGCTATGCTGAATACCTGCAAAGCAAATACACCCCGGCGATTGCCACGCTGGATCGCTTCATCCAGTTGCATCCGGCCCATCGCGACATCAGCTATGCCTATTACCTCCGGGCATTGGCGCATTACGAGCAGATCGCCGACGTCCAGCGCGACCAGCGCGCAACCCAGGAGGCGATGGGCGCGCTGCAGGAGGTGGTGAACCGCTTCCCCGAAAGCGCCTATGGCCGCGATGCCAGGCTGAAGATCGACCTCGCCCGCGACCACCTGGCCGGCAAGGAGATGGAGATCGGCCGCTACTACCTGCGGCAGAAGCTGTATACGGCGGCAATCAACCGCTTCCAGCGCGTGGTCGAGGACTACCAGACCACCAACCACGCCGCCGAGGCGCTGCACCGCCTGACCGAAATATATCTGCTGCTGGGGCTGACCGAACAGGCGCGCAAGACCGCGGCGGTGCTGGGGCACAACTATCCCGGCAGCGAGTGGTATGCCGACAGCTACGACCAACTGGTGGGCGCCGGCGAGGTCGCGGCCGACGGCGCGCGCACCCCGGCGGAACGGCCGGGGATGCTGCGCCGCATGTGGCGCTCGGTGTTCTGATCCCCGCGGGCGAAGGCGCTTCATGCTGACAGCCCCCTCATGCTGACAGGGTTATCGATTCGCGATGTGGTGCTGATCCAGCGGCTGGACCTGTCCTTCGGCCCCGGGTTGACGGTGCTGACCGGCGAGACCGGGGCGGGCAAGTCGATCCTCCTGGACAGCCTGGGCCTGGCCCTCGGCGCACGCTCCGAACAGGGGCTGGTGCGCACCGAGGCTGAGCAGGCGAGCGTGGCCGCAGTATTCGCCCCGCCGCGCGAGCACCCGGTCTTCGCGGTGCTGGCCGAACAGGGGATGGACGCCGACGACGACTTGGTGCTCCGCCGCATCGTCACCCGCGACGGCCGCAGCCGAGCCTTCGTCAACGACCAACCGGTGAGTGCCGCCCTGCTGCGCCGCCTGGGCGGGCTGCTGGTCGAGGTGCAGGGGCAGCACGACCAGATGGGGCTGGCCGATCCCGCCGGGCATGCCGCGTTGCTGGATGCCTTCGGTGTGGCGGAAAAGCTGCGCACCGAGGTCGCCACCGGCTGGCGGGCGCTGCGCCAGGCCACGGCGGCGCTGGCCGAGGCGCGCGCGGCGATCGCCGCGGCCGAGCGTGACCGCGACTGGCTCGGCCATGCGGTGGACGAACTGTCCCGCATCGCCCCCGAGGACGGCGAGGAAGCCCGGCTGGCGGCCGAACGGCAAGCATTGCAACAAGGCGAGCGGCGGGCCGAGGCCATCGCTGCGGCATTGTCTGAGTTGTCCCCGCAATCGGGCCGCAGCCGCAACGCCGGCCCAGCCGCCGCATTGCGGGCCGCCGGGCGCGCCTTGCAACGCCTGGTGCCGGCCAACGCCGCGTCCGACGCAGCCAACCCCGCCACGCCCGCGCTCGCCGCACTGGAAGCCGCCGAGTCGGCGCTGGCCGAGGCCGAGACGCTGCTCAGCCGCCTGGCCCAGGAATCCGAGGCCGATCCGCGCCGGCTGGAACAGGCCGAGGAGCGGCTGTTTGCCCTGCGCGCGGCGGCGCGCAAACATTCCGTAACCGTCATCGAATTGCCGGGGCTGCTCGCCGGCCTGCAGGCCCGGCTGGCGGCGCTGGAAACCGGCGCAGCGGAGGTCGACAGCCTGGAGCGCACGATGGTCGCGGCGCGCGGCCACTATGTCGCCGCCTGCGCGAAGCTGTCCGAGGCACGGCGGGCGGCCGCAGCCAGGCTCGACCGCGCCATCGGCCGCGAGCTGCCGCCGCTGCGGCTGGAACGGGCGCGCTTCGTGGCCGAGGTGGCACCGCTGGACGAGGGCGCCTGGGGCCTGGGCGGTGCCGATGCGGTGCGCTTCCTGATTTCGACCAACCCGGGCCAGCCGCCCGGCCCGCTCGCCCGGGTCGCCTCCGGCGGTGAGCTCAGCCGGCTGATGCTGGCGCTGAAGGTGGTGCTGGCCGGCGGCTCCACCGTGCCCACCCTGGTGTTCGACGAAGTCGACAGCGGCATCGGTGGCGCCACCGCCGCCGCCGTTGGCGAACGCCTCGCCCGCGTCGCCGAGGGCGTGCAGGTCCTGCTGGTGACCCATTCCCCGCAAGTCGCCGCCCGCGGTGCCGCCCACCTGCGCGTCCTGAAACAGGTCGCCCGCGGTCGCGCCGAAACCCGCGTCGAACCGCTGGACGGCGCCGAGCGCCGCGAGGAAATCGCTCGCATGCTGGCCGGCGAGACCGTCACCGAACAGGCGCGCGCGGCGGCCGACAGCCTGCTGGGGGCACCATGACGCCGCTCGACGCGCTGACCGCCGAGGCGGCGGCGGCCGAACTGGAGTTCCTCGCCGCCGAAATCGCCCGGCACGACCGCGCCTATCACGTGCACGACGCGCCGGAGGTCACCGACGCCGAGTACGACGCTCTGCGCGCCCGCAACGCGGCGATCGAGGCGCACTTTCCCGCCCTGGTGCGCGCTGATTCGCCCAACCGGCGGATCGGCGGCGCGCCGGCCGGCGGCTTCGGCAAGGTGGCGCATGGCGTGCCCATGCTGTCGCTCGACAACGCCTTCGACGATGCGGATTTCACTGATTTCATCGACCGGGCCCGCCGCTTCCTGGGGCTGGCCGAGGGGCCCATCCCGCTGGTGGGCGAGCCGAAAATCGACGGGCTCTCGATCTCGCTGACCTACGAGAACGGGCAGCTGGTGCGTGCCGCCACCCGCGGCGACGGCGCCACCGGCGAGGACGTCACCGCCAATGTCCGCACGATGAAGCACCTGCCGCCGACGCTGAACGGTGCCCCGGCACGGTTGGAAATCCGCGGCGAAGTGTTCATGACCAAGGCCGATTTCCTGGCGTTGAACGTGGCGCAGGAAGCAGCGGCGGAGAAGATCTTCGCCAATCCGCGTAATGCCGCCGCCGGCAGCCTGCGCCAGCTCGACCCCGCGATCACTGCCAGCCGCCCGTTGTCGCTGTTCGCCTATGCCATGGGCCAGGCCAGCGAGCGGCCCGCCGCGACCCATTGGGAATGGCTGGCGCGGCTGCGCGACTGGGGCTTTTCGGTCAATCCGCTGTCGCGGCTGCTGGTCGATACCGCCGCGGCGCCGGCCTTCCAGGCCGAGATCGCCGCCGCCCGCGCCACCCTGCCCTACGACATCGACGGCGTGGTGTACAAGGTCAACGAGCTCGCCCTGCAATCCCGGCTCGGCTATGTCGGCCGCGCCCCGCGTTGGGCCATCGCCTGGAAGTTCCCCGCCGAACAGGCCACCACCGTGGTCGAAGGCATCGACGTTCAGGTCGGCCGTACCGGCGCCCTGACCCCGCTGGCCCGGCTGCGCCCGGTGAATGTCGGCGGCGTCCTGGTCGGCCGCGCCACCCTGCACAACGAGGACGAAATTCTCCGGCTGGGCGTGCGCGTCGGCGACACGGTTGTCATCCAGCGCGCCGGCGACGTGATCCCGCAAATCGTCGAGGTCGTGCAAACCGCCCCGCGCGGACCCGACGAATGGCACCCCCTCACCCGCTGCCCGATTTGCGACTCGCTGGCCATCCGCCCCGCCGGCGAGGTGGTGCGCCGCTGCACCGGCGGGCTCACCTGCCGCGCCCAGGTCGAGGAACG
>JBBQOT010000129.1:0-7283 GCA_038331165.1 Acetobacterales bacterium | reverse complement strand
GTACCCTGGCCGGGCTGTTGTGGATGCGCGAGCCGGAATTCGACGTGGCGCGCAGCCGCGGGGGAAAACCCTTCCCCGAGATCCCGCAGCATCTGGTGCGCCGGGCGGTCACCGTTTTGCTGCTGGTCGCTGCCGTGTCGGGGCTGGTGTTCAACGCCTTCACCCTGTTGCTGCCCAAGCTGATGCAGGAGCGGCTTGCCAGCGACGCCGACCTGTTGCCGCTGGCCGGCGTGGCGGCCACGCTGGCGACGCTGTGCGGCGCGGTCACGCAACTGACCGTTGGGCGCTACATCGACCGCACAACGCTCCGGCAGATGTTCCTGCCGATGGCGGTGGTGCTGGTGCCGGCGCTGGTGGCGTTGTCCTTTGTCGAGGGGTGGATGGCGGTGCCGGTGGCCGGCGTGGTTGCCGCGGTGCTGTTCGGCCAGGTGACGGTGAACGAGACGATGACCGCGCGCTATATCTCGCCGGCGATGCGGGCGCGGATGTATTCGGTGCGTTTCTTTGTCGGCTTCCTCGGCAGCGCCGCCTCGGCCCCGCTGATCGCCGGACTGTACGGCCGCACCGGCAGCCAGGCCACCTGCGTCGCCGTGCTGGCCGGCTTCGCGGTAGTGACCCTGGTCTGCGCCTGGTTCTTCCCCAACCGGCGCGAGGAACTGAACCCCGAGCTGTGGGCCCAGCCGGCCCCGCCACGTCCAATTCCGGTTGCCGCCGAATAGCCGCGGCTTGGATTTGCCACCGCGCGCGCCCATCTTGGCGGAATGAATCGTCGCGCCCTGCTGGCCCTCGGCCTGCTTCCCCTTGCCGCCCCGGTGGCGCTCGCCCAGCAATCCCGCGCGCCGATCGCGCCGCAGCCGAAGGCCGCCGCGCTCAGCCCACAGGACCGCGCCGACGTGGCCCGCGTCGAGGCGTATCTGAACGCGTTGCGCACCTTGCGGGCGCGATTCCTGCAGGTTGCGCCCGATGGCGGCATCACCGAGGGCAATGCCTGGATCGAGCGGCCGGGGCGCATGCGCTTCGAATACGACCCGCCCTCGCCGCTGCTGCTGGTCGCCGGCAACGGCGGCGGCATGTTCTATGACAAGCATTTGAACCAGGTGACGCATTTTCCGCTCAGCTCCACCCCGCTGGGTATCCTGCTGTCCGACAACCTCAAGCTGGCCGGCGATGTGACGATCAGCGGAATCGAGCGGCTGCCGGGGCAGATCCATGTCTCGCTGTTCCGCACCAGATCACCTGGCGACGGCAGCCTGACCCTGGTGTTCGCCGACAACCCGCTGTCGCTGCGCCAATGGGCGATCACCGACCCGCAACAGCGCGAAACCACGGTGTCGCTGTTCAACGTCACCCTGGGCGGGCGTTTCGAGCAAAAGCTGTTCGAAACCGCCGACCCGCGTTTGCGCGAATAGCCGTGCCGGGCGTTGTCTCGGGTGTTGCATCGCAGCAACACAAGGTGGCTGTGCGTACTTGGAATTCGTGCCGCCGGCGGATGTGTGTTCATTTTGCTGCCATGATCGTCGATGATGCTGCGTGTGCACCACTGCGTCGGGGACCATGAAACCGCTCATTGGCATTTCCTGCTGCGTCAAGCAGTTCGGTATTCTCGGTATGCCCAACCATGCCGCCTCAAACACTTATGTTCGCGCCACTGACCACGTTGTGGGCGGGGTTGCGGTGCTGGTGCCGGCCAACGGCGCGCTGGCGGACATCGTCACTCTGGTCTCCCGCCTGGACGGGCTGATCCTGACCGGCAGCCGTTCCAACGTTGAGCCCGCGCGATACGACGGACCCGTCCACGCCGAAGGCACGCCGGAAGACCATGAGCGCGACGGCGTCACCCTGCCGCTGATCCGTGCCGCCATCGCCGCGGGGGTGCCGGTGCTGGCGATTTGCCGCGGCATGCAGGAGATGAATGTCGCCCTCGGCGGCAGCCTGCACCAGCGGCTGCAGGACCTGCCCGACCGCATCGACCACTCCACCCCGATGTCGCCGCATCCGCGGGTGCGCACCGGCAAGTCGCACGCGGTGCGGGTGGCGGCCGGAAGCTGGCTGCACCGGATCGCTGGGTGTACGGAGTTGCCGGTGAATTCGCTGCACAACCAGGGCGTCGACCGCCTCGCCCCCGGGCTGGTGGCCGATGCCGTCGCGCCCGATGGCACGATCGAGGCGGTGCACGCCCCATTGCCCGGCTTTGCCGTCGGCGTGCAATGGCATCCGGAATACGACTGGGAGCGCGACGACGTGTCGCGCCAGATCTTCGCGGTCTTCGGCGAGGCCGTGCGCGCGCGCCTCGCCGGGCCGGCGCGGCTGTCGCCCGGGCAGTTTTCGGTCGCCGCGGACTGACCGGCTGACGCATCGCCGCTTGCCAAACCGCGGCCGCGCGGGCAAGCATCGAAATCTCGACACTGCGCCGGCGGTCGCGTCCGTCGGCATGCCGCAATGACCAATCCAGGCCGAACGGCCTTCTACGTCCCAGGGAGGCGGTTCAGGCCCATGGCCACAGTCTCGGTTCGCGCGGTGCGAAAGGCCTTCGGCAGCACCGAAGTGCTTCACGGTGTCGATGTGGAAGTGGAGGATGGCGAGTTCGTCATCCTCGTCGGGCCGTCCGGCTGCGGCAAGTCGACGCTGCTGCGCATGATCGCCGGGCTGGAGAACATCACCCGCGGCGAGATCGCCATCGGCGGGCGGGTGGTGAACAACGTGGCACCCAAGGAACGCGACATCGCCATGGTGTTCCAGAACTACGCGCTGTACCCGCACATGACGGTGCGCGACAACATGGCGTTCTCCCTGACGCTGCTGAACGCGCCGAAATCGGTGGTGGAGGAGAAGGTCGGCCGCGCCGCTAGCATCCTTGGCCTGCAGCCCTACCTGGAGCGCTATCCGCGCCAGCTGTCGGGCGGCCAGCGCCAGCGCGTGGCGATGGGCCGGGCCATCGTGCGCGACCCCCAGGTGTTCCTGTTCGACGAGCCGCTGTCCAACCTGGACGCCAAGCTGCGGGTGCAGATGCGCGCCGAGATCAAGGAATTGCACCAGCGGCTGAAAACCACCACGGTGTATGTGACCCACGACCAGATCGAGGCCATGACCATGGCGGACAAGATCGTGGTGATGAACGGCGGCAACGTGGAGCAGATTGGCGCGCCGCTTGACCTGTACGACCGACCGAACAACCTGTTCGTGGCCGGCTTCATCGGCTCTCCGTCCATGAATTTTCTGGCCGGTGACATCCGCGGCGGGGTGTTCCACTGCGGTGACATCACGCTGCCGCTACCGGGCGGCGACGCGGGGCACGAGGGGCGCCGGGTGATATACGGCATTCGGCCAGAGCATCTGCGGCTCGACGCTGCGGGGGTGGCCGCGACCGTGCACGTGACCGAACCCACTGGGTCGGAAACGCAAGTGATCATGCATCTCGCCGGCACGCAGGTGGTCGGCGCGTTCCGGGAGCGCATCATGGAAAAGCCCGGCCAGTACCTGCACATCGCACCGGATCCCGCGCTGGTGCATCTGTTCGACGAGCAGACGGGAACCAGGCTGAACTGACGGCTCAACACGCGCGGCGCTAACGCCGCCTTACGGGAGGTTCAATGATGGATCGTTTCACACGCCGCGATGCGTTCAAGATGGGGACAGGTGCCGCCCTGGGTGCTACCGCCCTGGCGCCGGAGGCCGTGGCGCAGGCCGGCATTCCAATCGCCAACGTGCCCGCGCCCAACCAGCCGATCGAGGCGGGTGCCACAATCCGCGTCATCCGCCCCAGCAAGTTCGTCGAGGCCGACGAAGTGGTGTGGAACGAGAACCAGGCGAAGTTCATTAAGGCCACGGGGGTGCAGGTGCGCACCGACTACGTGGGCTGGGAGGATATTCGCGCCCAGGTCGCGGTCGCCGCGCGCACCGGAGCCGGCCCCGACGTGGTCGCCGGCTGGGCGGCCGACCCGCATCTGTATTCCGACAAGATCCTGGACATGACCGAGCTTGCCGAATACCTCGGCAAGAAATACGGCGGCTGGGGCCCGCTGCCCGAGCGCTTCGGTAAGAAGTTCGGCACCAACCAGTGGCTGTCGATCCCGATGGGCTGCGGCGGCGGCGCCATGGTGTGGCGCAAGTCGTGGGTGAACGAGGTCGGCTATGCCGGCATCCCCAACGAGCTCGACCGGTTCCTCGATCTGTGCCGCAAGCTGCAGAAATCCGGCCACCCCGCCGGCTTCGCGCTGGGCAACGCGGTGGGCGACGGCAACGGCACGGCGACCTGGCTGCTGTGGTCGCATGGCGGCTACCAAGTGGACGAGAAGGGCGCGGTGACGATCACTCGCAAGGAAACCATCGAGGCGCTGAAATACGCTGCGGAGCTGTACAAGACCTTCATCCCCGGCACCCTCTCGTGGCTCGACCCGTCGAACAACAAGGCCTTTATCGCCGAGGAAGTCGGGCTCACCCCGAACGGCGTTTCGGTCTATTTCGTGCTCAAGAGCGATCCGAAATACGCCAAGATCGCCGAGGACACCCAGCACTCCCGTCTGCCGGGTGCGGTTGGCACCCGTTATCCCGAGACCGCCAACACGCTGAACGCCATGGTGTTCAAGCACACCAAGTTCCCGAACGCGTCGAAGGAATTCATCCGCTTCATGATGGAAGTGGAGCAGTACGATCCCTGGCTGACCAAGTGCCTGGGCTACTGGGCGCATCCGCTGCTGGCCTTCGACAAGAGTGCAGCGTGGACCAGCGACCCCAAGGTACTGCCGTTCCGCGACGCGCAGAAGATGCCGTACTGGATCGGCTACAAGGGGCCGATCTCGGCCGCCTCGGGCGCGGTCGATGCCGAATACGTGCTGGTGCAGATGTTCGCCAGCGTCTGCTCGGGCCAAGCCACCCCGCAGGAGGCGGCCAAGGAAGCCGAGCGCCGCATCACCCGCATTTACCGCCGCACCACCTGACCACCACGGTGATGGGCGCTGCCGCCAGGGTTGATACCCGGCGGCGGCGCCCATTACTCCCGTGCCCGCGAAAGGATGACCATGGACGCCTCAACCTGGGTGGCAAAACGAACGCCCCCGAACGCGCTGGCCCGGCTGTTCGACTACAAGCCATTCCTGATTGCCGTCTGCCTGTTCCCCGCGGTCGGGCTGCTGCTCGCCTTCCTCACCTACCCGCTGGGACTGGGCATCTACCTCGCCTTCACCGACATGGAGATCGGCGGCAACGGCAAATGGGTGGGGTTGGAGAACTTCGAGTACCTGATCACCGACCGCATCTTCCTGAACTCGGTGTGGAACACAATGTTCTACACGTTCGTGGCCACGGTCGGGAAATTCGCGCTCGGCCTGTGGTTGGCCCTGTTGCTCAACCACCACATCCCGTTCCAGAGCGCGATCCGCGCCATCATACTGCTGCCCTACATCGTGCCTACGGTGCTGTCGGCGATTGCCTTCTGGTGGATTTATGATCCGCAGTTCTCGATCATCTCCTATGTCGTGGTCGACCAGTTGCACCTGCGCGACAAATATTTCGACTTCCTCGGCGAGCCGTGGCCGGCCCGCTGGTCGTTGATCGTGGCCAATATCTGGCGCGGCATTCCGTTCGTGGCGATCACGTTGCTGGCGGGCCTGCAAACCATTTCGCCCTCGCTGTATGAGGCCGCGATGCTCGACGGCGCCTCGCCATGGCAGCAGTTCCGCCGCATCACCGCGCCGCTGCTGATGCCGATCCTGGCCATCGTGATGACGTTTTCGGTGCTGTTCACCTTCACCGACTTCCAGCTGGTGTATGCCATCACCCGGGGTGGGCCGATCAATTCCACCCATCTGATGGCGACCCTGGCGTTCCAGCGCGGCATCCCCGGCGCCCAGCTTGGCGAAGGGGCGGCAATCGCGGTGGCGATGATCCCGTTCCTCGTCTTCGCGACGCTGTTCAGCTACTACGCGCTGGGCAACCGCAAGTGGCAGCAGGGCTCCAAAGATGACTGACGCCAACGCGATGAACAAACGCGTCGACGCCGAGACCTCGGGCGGCGTGACCGAGGCCGAAGGCCCGCAGCTGCTGTCATGGGACAGCCGCTTCCGCCGCGTCGTCGTGATCTATATCCCGCTGGTCATCTTCCTGATCGTGCTGCTGTTCCCTTTCTACTGGATGACGGTCACCACGTTTAAACCGGACAGCGAGCTGCTCGACTTCAAGAACCACAACCCGTTCTGGGTCGCCTCGCCCACCCTGGCGAACATCAAGAAGCTGCTGTTCGACACCGATTATGGCCACTGGCTGGTGACCACCATGTTCGTGGCAGTGGGCTCGACCTTCCTGTCGATCCTGGCCAGCGTGCTTGCCGCGTATGCAATCCAGCGCCTGCGCTTCAAGGGCTCCGACTATGTCGGCCTGGCGATCTACGCCGCCTACCTGGTGCCGCCGTCGATCCTGTTCATCCCGCTGGCCCAGGTGGTGTTCCAGTTGGGCTTATTCGATACGTCGTTCGCGCTGATCCTTACCTACCCCACCTTCCTGGTGCCCTTCTGCACCTGGCTGCTGATCGGCTACTTCAAGTCGATCCCATACGAGTTGGAGGAATGCGCGCTGATTGACGGCGCCTCGCGCCTGCAGATCCTGTGGCGGATCACGCTGCCGCTGGCGGTGCCGGGCCTGATTTCGGCCGGCATCTTCGCCTTCACCCTGTCGTGGAACGAGTTCATCTACGCGCTCGCCTTCATCTCCTCGACCGAGAACAAGACCGTGCCGGTTGCCATCCTCACCGAACTGGTCTCGGGCGATGTCTATCACTGGGGCGCACTGATGGCCGGCGCGTTGCTGGGCTCGCTGCCAGTGGCGATTTTCTACATGTTCTTCGTCGAGTACTACGTCTCCAGCCTGACCGGCGCGGTCAAGGAGTGACTTTCGCGGTCCGCCCCGTAGGGCCGGACGACCCGCCGGTGATGCTGGCCCTGTTTCTATGGGTCATCCCAAACGGTGGTTGGTATTACAAGGTGATGCTGATGACCGGCTCGAAGCAGGGATCGACGCTGGGGTTCTATCGCGCCGCCGGCTTCACCCAGGACAAGACCGCCTTCCAGATTCGTAGATTCTAATCCTTCCGTCCTGCAGCCCGGCGCAACCGCGGCTTGGGCTGTGGCGTGGTGGCATCCAGCACCGCATGCAGGCTGGCCACCGTCTCTGGCGGCAGGCGCCTGATCGTCTGCGCCAACCGGTTCGCCAAAGCCGTCTGCTCCGGCGTCAGCCCCGCCGTGTCGACCACCACGCGCGGATGCGACAGCCGCGCCAGCTGTGCCAACTCC
>JBBQOT010000128.1:0-7329 GCA_038331165.1 Acetobacterales bacterium | reverse complement strand
ATCACCGGCGCGAGGATGGCCACCACCATCAGGGCCAGCAGCACAGCCAGGCCAAACAGCGCCAGCGGGTTGGCGCGAAGCCGTAGCCAGCCGAAATAGAACCGCTGCATCGCGGCATGCCGCGGCGAGGTGGTGACCTCGGCGGTCAACCATGATGTCAGGGCGCTTGGGCTACTCATCGCGTGCGCGGGTCCAGCGTGCGGTACAGCACGTCGCTGAGTAGGTTGAGCCCGACGAAGATGATGCCGATGATCAGCACACAGGCCAGCACGGCGTTCATGTCGCCGGCCAGCAGCCCGGATGTGAGGTAGCGGCCGAAGCCTGGCCAGGCGAACACCGTCTCGGTCAACACCGCACCTTCCAGCAGGAAGGCATAGGCCAGCGCGATGACGGTGATCAGCTGCACCAGGATGTTGCGGAAGGCGTGGCGCCAAACCACCTGCCAGCGCGACATGCCCTTCACGCGGGCGGCGACGATGTATTCCTGGCCGAGCTGCTCCAGCATGAAGCTGCGGGTCATGCGGCTGATATAGGCCATCGAGGCATAGCCCAGGATCGAGGCCGGCAGCACGATATGGCTGAAGGCGTCGCGGAACACCTCGGGTTCGCCGGCCAGCAGCGAATCGACCAGCAGCAGCCCGGTGCGGTGTTCCACCATGTCAAGATAGATCACATCCAGCCGGCCCGGCCCGCCAACCCAGCCAAGCACCGCATAGAACAGGATCAGCCCCATCAGCCCGAGCCAGAAGGTCGGGCTGGAATAGCCGAGCAGCCCGATGAACCGGGCGACATGGTCCAGCACGCTGCCGCGATACACCGCCGCGAGCATGCCGAACGGCACGCCGAAGCCGACACCGAACATGATCGCCACCGTCGCCAGCTCGATCGTGGCGGGGAACACCCGCTTGAGGTCGGTAGCCACCTTGTTGCCGGTGAACAACGCGTCGCCGAACTCGCCAGTCAACATGTCGCGAATGAACACCAGGAACTGGACATAGAGCGGTTTGTCGAGCCCAAGCTGGGCATAGACCATGTCGTAGGTGGATTTCTCTGCCTGCTCGCCGATAATCGCGATCACCGGGTCGATCGGCAGCATCCGCCCCATGAAGAAGGTGAGCGCCAGCAGGCCCAGCAGCGTGACCAGAACCGAGCCCAGCTGCTTGGCGCCAAGCGTCACCCAGCGCGGCAGCCGGGCCGCTGGCGGAGTTCCGGCGGCCGTCCGCGTCGTGGTTTCGGCGCCGGCCACGCGCTACTTGCCGGCGGTCGCGTAGTCGACGTTGAACGGCGTGATGGCAAAGCCCTTCACGTCCTTGCGCAGCGCAATCGGTCGCACCGTCTGGTAGATATAGGCCATCGGCCCGTTCTTCATCATGAAGCGCTGGATGTCGTGATACATCGCGACGCGCTTGGCCGGGTCGCGCTCCATCCGCGCCGTCTCGGCCATGTCGTTAACTCCGGTATCCTGCCACGACGAACGCCAGGACGGGTACTGCGCCAGCCTGGCTTCCACGCGGTTGTCAGGGTTCACCGCGTGGCGCGAGATCATGCTGTCGGCGTCGGGGTAGCCCGCACCCCAGCCGATCTGCAGCACCTCGAAATCGCGCGAGCGGGCGCGGGTGAACAGGTTGGCATCGGCCATCTGCTCCAGTTCCAGCTTGATGCCGACCTTGGCGGCGTTGGCCTGCACGTGCTGGGCCACCACCGGGGCGATGTTGTTGGCCGAGACGATGAACTTCTTGGTGAAGCCGTTGGGGAAGCCGGCCTCGGTGATGAGCGCGCGCGCCTTGTCCAGGTCGAGCTTGAACGGCTGGCCCTCCTTGGAGTCGAGCGCGCCGAACGCCCCCTCGGGCACCAGGCTGGCACGCGGATTTCCCTGGTATTCCAGGATGGTCTTGCCCAGCCCCTCATAGTCGATCAGGTAGCGGAACGCCTCGCGCACCAGCGGCTTGCCCAGGATCGGG
Source organism: Acetobacterales bacterium (assembly GCA_038331165.1). GTDB lineage: Bacteria > Pseudomonadota > Alphaproteobacteria > Acetobacterales > Acetobacteraceae > CAMDGX01. The sequence continues at coordinate 5,368 of JBBQOT010000128.1, read as the reverse complement.
TCGCTGCCGTTGAACGCCAGGTAGCCATAGCCGTGCATCACCGTGGTCTCGACATGGATGGCCGGGTTCTGCGCCAGCGCCTTCAGGTCGTCGGTGTTCAACAGGCGGGCCACATCGATGTCGCCCTTCTCCAGCAACAGCCGCTGCGCGCCCGATTCCGGCACGTGGCGGATGATCACCCGCTTCAGCTTCGCCGGCGTGCCGTAGTAATTGTCGTTGCGTTCCAGGATCACGACCTCGTTGGTGTTCCAGCGGGTCACCCGATAATGGCCGACACAGATCGGCGCGGTCTTGAAGAACGCGTTGCCGTAGTCGCTTTTGCCGTCGGTCACCTTGGCGTTCTTGGTGCCTTCGTCTTTATCCAGGATGCCGGTTGAGCCCGAGGCGAACATCGCCGACAGCAACAACCCCAGCGGGTACGGCTTATCCAGCTTCACCACCAGCGTGCGGTCATCGGTGGCCTTGATCTGCTCGGCGATCCGCTCCTTGCTGAAGCCCCATTGGGTGAAGTTCGCCGAATTGCCGAAGCCCAGATGCACCACGCGGTGCATCGACCATTCGGCGTCATACGCGGTCGCCTTGCGGCCGGCCGGAAACTTCAGGGTGTCGCGCAGTTTCAGCGTGATCGTCAGCCCGTCATCGGACACCGACCACGATTCGGCAGTGCTTGGGATAATCTTCGAGACGTCCTTCGGGTCGTAGTCGACCAGCGGCTCGCACACGTTGCGGATGATGTCGTTGCCGTTCACCTCGGCGATCTGTGCCGGGTCGAAGGTGATCAGCGCGTCGAGGTTCCATGCCATGACCAGCGCGTCGCGCGGCGTTGCCGCCTGGGCGGGCAGGTGGCTGGCGCCTGCGATCATCCCGGCCAGCAGCAATGGAGCGGCAAACGCGGCGCGAACCGTTATGGGCATCTCGGCCTCCGGTCAGGGGGGTGGCCGCGGCGGATCGCGGCACTGAAGCAATTCTAGCGGAGGCGCGTGGCCGCGAACAAGCGTCCGCCGTGCCGCGGGTGCAAATATCGCCGTGCCGGTGCGGGAATCCACTGGCCAGCCGGCCAGATCGGTGATTAAGATTATAATAGTTGCCGCAGTGAGATGCCCGAACGCATCCGCCGGCAGACGGCCCGCGCCCCGCTTTGGCGGCGCGGCGTGAGGGGAAACGAGCTTGGTCAGCCGCCACCATCGCCTGATGGTCGCATTGATGCGGCGGCGCGGGTGCCGCCGGTGCTGCCGTGCCGTGTCCCTCCGCCGGACGCTGCGCTGAACCAGGAAACGCAAATCAGGAGACGCCGCCGATGATCCAGGATCGCAGCCAGCCCCGCATGACGCGGCGCCGGATCCTCGCCAGTGCCGCTGCTGTTCCGGCGGTCGGCGCGCTTGCCACCCCGGCCATCGCCCAGGGCACGTTGAAGGGCACCAAGCTCACCGTTCTCGCCGGCCAGTGGTACGTGCCTGAGACCAACACCATGCTCGACCAGCTCGCCGCCGAACTGGGCCGCGATACCGGCATGGACATCAAGATCGAGCGCTTCGCCGGCGACGAGTTGATGACCAAGACTGCCGCAGTGATCGGCAGCGGCCGTGGCGCCGACCTGGCCGTGGGCGTAGAATTCGACACCTATGTCTACGCTGCCAAGTTGAATGACGTGACCGACCTGGCCGACGAGATCGGCCGCACCTATGGCGGCTGGCTCGATGCCGCGAAGGCCACCTCGGTTGTCGGCGGCCGTTGGAAGAGCCTGCCGATCGGCCAGGCCCCGGCCGCGTGGAACTGGCGCACCGACATGTTCCGCGCCGCCGGGGTGGACAAGTTCCCCGACACCTTTGCGGGCCTGCTCGACGCCGCCAAGAAGCTGCATGCCAAGGGCACGCCCATCGGCATGACCCTGGGCCACGCCTCCGGCGACGGCCGCTCCACCAACTATCCCGTGCTGTGGGCCTTCGGCGGCAAGGAGTTCGAGGCCGACGGCAAGACCGTGGCGATCAACTCGCCGGGCACCCTGGCCGCGGTGGAATGGTACAAGGAGATCTACCAGCACTTCATCCCCGGCACGACCGCCTGGCTCGACCCCGACAACAACCAGGCCTTCCTGGCCGGCAAGGTGTCGGCCACCGTCAACGTCAACACCATCTACCTCGCCTCGCGCGCCGCGGCGGCCACCGACCCGGCCCGCAAGAATATCGTCGACAACATGGAGCACGGCCAGTGGCCGAGCGGGCCGGCCGGCCGCTTCGCCTGCTACAACATCAACGTGTGGCTGCCGTTTGCCGCCAGCCCCAACAAGGCCGGCCAGCGCGAATTCCTCAAGGCCTGGTACAGCCGCGCATTCCTGCCGAAATGGACCAAGACCGGCCAATCCTACTTCATCCCGCAGCTCGCCGGCTTCGACGCCGAGGATGTGTGGCCGAGCGACCCGAAACTGAAGATCTTTAAGGATCTGAACAAACTCAACCGTCTGCCCGGCTATGCCGGCCCGCCCAGCCCGGCGGCAGCCGAGGCGGTGAACAAGTACATCCTGGTCGACATGTTCGCCAAGGCCTGTACCGGCCAGCTCACCCCGCGCGACGCGGTGGCCTGGGCCGAGAAGGAGTATCAGCAGATCGTCCGCCGCCGCACCCGTACCTGAAACGCCGGCGTGAACAGTTCTGCTTCGACCGGCGCGCCGGCTCGCTCCACACGAGCGGTCCGGCGCAGCTTCGTCACCGACATCATCGACAGCGAGCGGGCGCTCGGCTACCTGCTGGTGGCACCCGTGGTGCTCCTGCTGTTGGCCCTGGTGGCCTATCCGTTCTTCGTGGCGGTCGGCTACGCGCTGACCGACCGCACGCTGGCCGATTCGGGCGTTTTCATCGGCCTGGAGAATTTCGAGCTGCTCTGGGAAAACCAGATCTACCGCCAGACGCTGCGCAATACCTTCATCTTCACCGTCGGCTCGGTGATGCTCCGCTTGGTCCTGGGCGTCGGGCTGGCGCTGCTGCTGAACGAGAGCTTCCGCTTCCGCCGGGCGGTGCGCGCCGCCATCCTGCTGCCGTGGATCGTGCCCACGGTGCTCGGCACCATGGCCTGGCTTTGGATGTTCAACCCGAATTTCTCGGTGCTGAACTACATCCTCGTGCAAACCGGGCTGATGACCCACGGCTTCAACTGGCTCACCAATCCCGACCTGGCGCTGTTCTCGGTGCTGCTGGTCAACGCTTGGCGCGGCGTGCCGTTCATGGCGATCACCGTTTTGGCTGGGCTTCAGGCGATCCCGCAAGACCTGTATGACGCCTCCTCGATCGACGGTGCGGGCAAGTTCCAGCGCTTCCGCTATGTCACCCTTCCGCTGGTCATGCCGGTGCTGCTGACCGCGCTGGTGCTGTCGATCATCTGGACGTTTTCGGATTTCGGCATCGTCTACGGCCTCACCAAGGGCGGGCCGATGAACGCCACGCACGTGCTGGCGACGCTGAGCTACCAGACCGGGCTGGCCAGCGGCAATATCGGCGAGGGTGCCGCGATCTCGCTCACCATGCTGCCGGTGCTGCTGGTGCTGATCATCTGGCAGTTGCGGCGCATCCGCCGCAGCACGACGATGTAGGGGAACCCAAGATGTCCGCCGCCCTCGCCCCATCCCGGCGCGCGCCCCCCCGCCTTGCGCCGGGTGCCATCCGCTCGCACCATCCGCGCATGGAGCGCGCCTTGTTCATCTGGGCGCCGTTGACCTTCTTCATGGTGTTCCTGGTCGGGCCGTTCTACTGGATGCTGATCACCGCGCTGAAGCCGGATTCCGAACTGTACGACGGCAGCAAAAGCCCGCTCTACGTCGCCACCCCGTCGCTCGACCATTTCCTCTATCTGTTCCAGAAGACCGATTTCGTTACCTGGGTCGGCAACACCATGCTGGTCGCCACCCTATCGACCGCCATTGCCCTGATCATGGGGGTGCCCGCCGGCTATGCGCTCGCCCGGCTGCGCTTTCGCGGCTCCGAGCTGGTGGGCACCGCCATCTTCGTCACCTACCTGGTGCCGACCACCCTGCTGTTCATCCCGATGGTTGAGGTGATGGCCACCATCGGCATGGACGACAACATCTGGGCGCTGGTGATCGTCTATCCCACCTTCCTGGTGCCCTTCGTCACATGGCTGATGAGCGGCTATTTCCGCACCATCCCGACCGAGCTGGAAGAATGCGCGCGCATCGACGGGCTCACCCGGCTCGGCGCAATGTGGCGCATTGCCCTGCCGCTGGCCCGGCCCGGCATTCTCTCGGCCGGCATCTTCTCGTTCACCTTGTCCTGGAACGAGTTCATCTATGCGCTGACCCTGGTGACCGCCAGCAGCGAGCGCACCATCCCGGTCGGCGTGCTGGTTCAGCTCACCCGGGCCGACTTCTACTTCTGGGGGCCATTGATGGCTGGTGCCCTGCTGGGCTCGGTGCCAGTGGCGCTGGTTTACTCGTTCTTCGTCGACCAGTACGCCTCGGGGCTGACCGCCGGTGCGGTAAAGGGCTGAGCCCTACGGCCCTTACACCACGGTTACGCGTCGCCAATCTCCCGGTTGTCATCACTGCGATTCGTGGTATGCGCTGGATATCGGCTCCGCCTCGCTCGCGCGGTGCGGACAGGCGATGCAGCGCCGTCGTGGTCCGATCCGGCTGACGCCGGTGGCGCAGGCCAGCCTGACTGCAGACAAGCGGCCGAAATTGGTGCGACACGAAGCAGCAGGGAACCCGGGTGATCGCTCTCGGGAGAAGGGGATCCATGATTGAGCCAGCAAAGGCATTCGCGGCCCGCCGCAGGATCGGGCGCGTGGCGTTGAAGGTCGACTGACGCGATGGATCAACCGGGCCGTACAATTCTGCGCCTGCTGGGGCTCGCCGTATTCCTGTCGCTGGTGATTGTCGCGATCAGCTTCCTGTTGATCAAGCTGGGCAATACGCCGCCGCTGGTGCTGCTGGGCGGGCCGAACCCTACGCCGGAGGTCCAGGCGCAACTGGTGGGTGACTACGGCCTGAACCAGCCCGCGGTGATACAATTCCTCCGCTACGCCGTCCGCATGCTGGGCGGCGAATTCGGCCGGTCCTGGCTGACCGGCGAGGCGGTGGCCGGCGAACTGTTTGTGCGCCTGCCTGCAACGGTCGAGCTGATGCTCTATGCGGTGCTGCTGGGGGCGCTGATCGGCGTGCCGACGGGGGTTGCCGCCGCCTTTAACCGGGGCAGCGCGGAAGACCGCGTGGTGCGCGGTGGCGGCCTCCTCGGCGAGGCGATGCCCGCTTTCCTGCTCGCCCTGCTGCTGCTGCTGGTGTTCTTCCGCTGGCTCGAACTGGCGCCGGCGCCGGCCGGGCGGATCAGCGTGGTGCTGACCCCGCCACCGACGATCACCG
>JBBQOT010000127.1:0-7337 GCA_038331165.1 Acetobacterales bacterium | reverse complement strand
CGATACCCTGTTCCTCGTGGCCAAGGTCGCCGTTCCACCCTTGATGCGGGGGGGGGGGGTTTCGATCGTAATGGTGTCGTGTATCACCGCCCTGCGGCCGCGCGGCCTGACCGCCTATACCGTGTCAAAAGCTGCTGTGATCGGGTTGAGCAAGGCGATGGCGGTGGACCATGGCCGCGACGGCATAAGGGTGAACTGCATCGCCCCCGGCCCGGTCTATACGCCGATGGTCTATGCGCGGGGCATGACCGATGCGGCGCGCGAGACCCGGCGCCGCGCTTCGGTGCTGGGGATAGAGGGCACGGGATGGGATATCGGCCAGGCCGTGCGCTTCCTGCTCTCCGCCCAGGCGAAGTTCATCACAGGGCAGGTTTTGGTTGTCGACGGCGGCGCGACCCTGGTGGGTCCGTCGCGCGAATCGCAGGAAGGATGACGGGAATGGCACTGGACGATACGGCGGTGTTGGCGGCGCTCAAGGGGGAGCGGCAGGTCGCCGAGGTCTGCGCTGCGGCGGGCGTGACGACGGCGGACTTCGCTGCTGCGCGCACGGCTTGGTTGCGGCGCCACGCGGCGATTACCGACCAGCGCCTGCATGCCGACGTCGGTGGGCGGGTGGACATCCTGCGCGACCGCGCGGGCGTGCCGCATGTCTTCGCCGGCAGCACCGCCGATGTCTATTTCGGCGTTGGCTTCGCCATGACGCAGGACCGGCTTTGGCAGATGGACCGGCTGCGCCGCCGCGCGCTTGGCCGCCAGGCGGAAATTCTTGGCGCCAGCTTCGTCGCGTCGGATACCGCCCATCTGATCGTCGGCCTGGACCGCATGGCCGCCGATGAACCGTCCCGTATGGACGGCAAGACCTATGAGGAGACGGCCGCTTTCGTCCGCGGCATCAACCGCGCCATCGAGCGCTACGGGGCCGACCTGCCGATCGAGTTCCGTCTGCTCGGCTATACGCCGCAACCGTTCACGGTCAGCGACGTGGTCGCGATTGCTCGCGGCTTCTGGTGGTCGCTGAATGGGCGTCTTGACCGCATCCTGGCGGCTGAGGCCGCGAAGCTGCTACCCGAGCACCTGCGGGAGATCTATCTGACGCCGGAGGCGTCTGAACACCTCGTGGTGCCGCCGCCTGGCTGGCCCGACATATCGGCCGCCCCACCGATGGCCGCTGGGACCGACGACAACACCGGCAGCAATAACTGGGCTGTGGCTGGCAGCCGGGCGGCCGGCGGCAAGGCGCTGTTGGCCGGCGATCCGCACCAGCCGTTCTGGGTGCCCTCGTCCTGGTATGAATACGGCTTGCACGGGCCGGAAGACGATGCGGCAGGGGCCGGCCCAGTCGGTATGCCCGGCCTGTGGTGGGGCAGCAACGGACGGGTTGCCTGGGCGATTACCAATAACATGGCGATGACCCGCGACCTCTATCGCGAGGAGATCGATCCGGCCGACCCCGGGCGTTATCGCGACGGCGATTCCTGGCGGCGCCTCGACGAGCGGACGGTGTCAATCCCGGTGCGCGGTGAGGTGACGAGGTCGTTGGTGGTACAATCCACCGTGCGAGGGCCGATCGTGAATGCGATCATCCCGCAGATGAATGCCGGCGGCGACGCACCTACTTCGATGCGCTGGGTGGGTGCCGAGCACATGGACGACATCCGCGCCAGCATCAATGTTGGGCGGGCGCAGAACTGGGAGCAGTTCCGCAACGCCCTGCGCGACTGGGCGGTGGCGGTCTTCAATTTTGTCTATGCCGACGCCCATGGCAATGCCGGCTATCAAATGTCGGGTCGGGTGCCAATTCGCGGGCGCGCCCAGTATGGTGTGCGCGACGCCAACAACCCGGCGGATCGTTGGCTGGGCTACATCCCGTTCGACGGGCTGCCGCACCGCTACAATCCGGCGACCGGTTTCGTCGCCAGCGCCAACCAGCGCATTGTCGCGCCCGGCTACAAGTATCCGATCTACGGCGCCTATTCGCAGGGCCATCGGGGTATCCGCATCGACCAGGCTTTTTCCGGCACCAAGGCCGACCGGGCCCACACGATCGCGCTGCAGAACGACGTCAAGAGCGTTCGCGCCGAACGCTCGGCGCCCGATATTGTCGCCCTACTGAAAGGCAGCAGCGATTCTGATGCCCAGGCAGTGGCAGGGGTGCTTTCCGATTGGGACTATCGCTATACGACCGCAAGCGTGGCCGCGACGGTGTTCGAGACCTTCATGTTCCACTGGCAGCGGGCCACGCTGGGCGTGCACGTCCCGCCACGCCTGCTGGACCTGGCGGTGCAGCAGACGAACCTGTGTGTGCATCTGCTCGCCAACCCCGCCATGGAGCATTTCCCAGGTGGTACGGCTGCTGCGGCAGTGGGGGCGGCGCAGCAGAGCATGACGACGCTGCGCAACCGGCTTGGCCCCGACCCCAAGGGATGGAACTGGGGAACTGTCCACGTCGCGCATTGGAAGCACCCGATCACCAACGATGACCTCGCGGCCGATTTCGACATCGGGCCGGCGGCGGTCGACGGCGGTTCGCATACCGTGCGCAACACCGGCGGCGAACTGCCGCCGCACGCGGCGAGTTCCGGGGCGGAATACCGCATCGTCGTCGACTTCGCAGAACCTCGGCGGTTCGTGGCGGTGCAGAACATCGGTAATTCCGGCATGCCCGGCAGCCCGCACTACCGCGACCAGTTCGAACCGTTCATCAAGGGCGAGTATCACATTGTCCATCTGGATCGGGCAGAGGTGGAGAAAGAGGTGGAGAGCACGACGACCCTCGCGCCCTGATCAGAGTTTGGGGCAGATAGGTTTGCTATTGCCCATTTCAGTGGTGTCATTCAACGTCAGTTGCCCAAATTTCACGCACCAAGGGGCGTTTGACGTTGAAATGTCACCGACATGGGTGGCCTGAATCCTGCGTAGGTGTGGTTGACTGCGATGGATCTTCCGCCTCCCTAGAGAAAGGCCCCGCCATGACCCGACCGATCTCGCTGCCCACCGGTGCTGAAGCAACGGTGTGTGCCGCACAGTCGTTCACCCGGCGAACCCTGTTTCGTCGCACCGCGCTGCTTGATACCGCCGCGGCCATGGGGCCATGGATCGTGAGGGATGCGCTATCCTCGTCGGGCACGCTGTCAGTGCTGAACTGGGACGACGAGTTGCCCAACCCGGTGATCCCGGATTTCGAGAAGGCCACGGGCATCAAGGTCAAGACCACCCCGTTCAGCCAAAACGAGGAACAGATCAACAAGCTGCGTGCCACTGACGGCGAGGGCTTCGATGTCTGCCAACCCACCGCCAACCGCGCGCCACAGTACCGCGATCTCGACGTGCTGGCGGCGCTGGATACCAACAAGCTGAACCTGGATGCGTTGCTGCCCGCGTTCCTCGGGCTGTCACAGCGGTTGTGGACCTGGGAGGGCAAGCTGCACCATGTGCCGCATTGTTGGGGCTCTGAGGCGATCTCTTGGCGCACCGATCTGGTCACGCTGAAATATGAGACGTTGAGCTATGGTACGCTGTGGGAGGACCAGTTCCGGGGGAAAATCCAGGGCCGGCCGATGTCGCTGCTTACCACGATCGGGTTGTGGATGGATGCGACAGGCAAACTGCCGTCGAACCGGATGCTGGATGCGTACAAGGACGAGGCGATGTGGTCGGGGTCGATCGCGCCCAGCTCGACCAGATGTTGCGCCTGAACGATGGTCAGTTTCGCCGCGGCTGACATCACCGGGTTGAGGTTGCGGCCGGCGCGGCGGTAGGTGAGATTGCCCCAGCGGTCGGCCTGCCAGGCCTCGATCAGCGCGACATCATCGAAGATCGCCTTTTCCAGCACATATGTGCGGCCGTCGATCTCGCGGTGTTCCTTGCCGTGCGCAAGCGGCGTGCCGACCGAGGTGGCGGTGAAGAACGCCGGCACGCCGGAACCCGCGGCGTGGATTCGTTCGGCCAGCGTCCCCTGCGGGACCAGTTCCAGCTCGGCTTTGCCGCCGCGGATCAGGGCTTCGATCGGGATCGGACCGGCGGGGCTGCGTGCCCAAGAGACGATGGCCCGGCGCACCCGACCGGCGGCGACCAGCCGGCCAATGCCGTCATCCTGCATGCCAGCATGGATGCCGACGATGGTGAGGTCGCGTGCCCCTGTTCCAACAGTCCGTCAAGCAGATGGCGGGGCTCGCCAGTTCCGGCAAAGCCGCCGACCAGCACCACCGAACCATCCCTAATCCCCGCAAGCGCATCCGCAACGCGGCGGACGGTCTTGTCGATCATCCCGCGCGGCCAGGCTTGGCGTCGCGAAAGCTGGTGCCGGATTCGGCCAGCCGGTGCAGATAGGCCGACGGCGCCCAGCGGTTGCCGTAGCGTTGGTGCCAGATGCTGATCTGGTCGTAGACGGCTTTCGGCCCGATCTGGTCGGCCCAGAACATCAGCCCGCCGCGGTAGCGCGGGAAGCCGAAGCCGTGCAGCCACATGATGTCGACGTCGCTGGAACGGTAGGCGATGCCTTCTTCGAGGATCTTGCAGGCTTCGTTGAGCGAGGAGAACAGCAGGCGTCGGAGGATTTCCTCCTCGGTGAAGGCGTGTTGTTCGATGCCGAGTTCGCGGCCCATGTCGGCGATGATCCCTGCTACGACGGGATCGGGGTGGGGGGTGCGGTCGCCCTTGTCGTAGCGGTACCAGCCGGCGCCAGTTTTCTGGCCGAAGCGGCCCAGCTCGACCAGGCGGTCGGCGATTGGCAGCTTGCGGTAGTTCGGGTCGGCGGCGGCGCGGCGCTTGCGGCCTTCGGCGCCGATGTCGAGGCCGGCGAGGTCACCGACGGCGAAGGGGCCCATCGGGTAGCCGAAATCGACCATGACCTTGTCGATCTGCTCGGGCAGCGCGCCTTCCTCCAGCATGATGACCATTTCGCTGTTGAACGGGGCGCGGCTGCGGTTGGCGAGGAAGCCGTCGCAGTTATCGCAGCCGACGCTGATCTTGCCGATCTTGCGGCCCATCGACATCACGCTGGCCATTGTGTCCGGCGAGGTCTTGGCGCCTTTCACCACTTCCAGCAATTTCATGACGTTGGCGGGGGAGAAGAAATGGGCGCCGGCGACGTCCTGCGGGCGGTTGGTGGCGCTGGCGATTTCGTCGATGTTCAGCGCCGAGGTGTTGGAGAGCAGCAGGGCGCCGGGTTTCATGACCGCATCGAGCTTGGCGAAGACCGCTTTCTTGGGCTCCATCTGTTCGAAGATCGCCTCGACCACGACGTCGGCATCGCCGATCTCGTCGTAGGTCATGACCGGGGTGATTCGGGCGAGGCGGCGTTCCATTTCGTCCTGCGCCAGGCTGCCGCGCTTGACCGAGGTGGCGTAGTTGTCGCGGATGCGTTGCATGCCGCGGTCGAGTGCTTCCTGGGTGGCTTCGAGGATGCGGACCGGGATGCCGAAATCGGCGAAGCTCATGGCGATGCCACCGCCCATGGTGCCGGCGCCGACGACCGCGGCAGTGGCGATGTCACGGACGGGGACCGAGGCGTCCAGGCCCGGCACCTTGTTGGCCTCGCGCTCGCCGAAGAAGGCGTAGCGCAGGGAGCGTGCCTCGCCGGTGTTTTCAAGCTCGTTGAACAGGTCGCGCTCGCGTTGCAGGCCCTCGGCGAAGGGTAGTTGCGTGGCGGCCTCGACAGCGAGGATGCAGTTGTACGGGGCCTTCTGGTTGCGCGCGCGGCGGGCGATTTCCTTACGCTTGGCGTCGAACATGCCGGGGTCGGATTTCGCTGCTTCCAGCTTGTCGGTGCGGCTGCTGACCTGGGGCAGGGGGCGGATGGCGGCCATTTTGCGGGCGTAGTCGATGCCGGCTTGCTTGAGGTCTTGGTCGTCTTCGACGATGGCGTCGATGATGCCGAGCGTGAGTGCTTCGGCGGCCGGGACGTGGCGGCCGGAGACGATGAGGTCGAGTGCGGCTTTGGGGCCGATCAGGCGTGGCAGGCGCTGGGTGCCGCCGCCGCCGGGGAGGATGCCGATCAGCACTTCCGGCAGGCCGACCTTGGCGCTGCGCTTGGCGATGCGGTAATTGCAGCCCATGGCATTTTCGAGCCCGCCGCCCAGCGCGTAGCCGTGGATGGCGGCGACGATTGGCTTGGTCGAGCGATCGAGCAGGTCGTGGCTGCGGCTGCCGGGCGGGACCGGCGGGCGGCCCTTGCCGAAATTGCGGATGTCGGCGCCGGCGATGAAGCTGCGGCCGTCACCGATCAGGACCATCGCCTTGATAGCGGGGTCGGCGAGGCCTTCATTCAGGCTGGCGATGATGCCCTCGGGCACGCCAGGGCTGAGCGCGTTGACCGGCGGGTTGTTGACGATGATCACGCCCACATCGGCGTGGCGTTCGAAGCGGACGAGAGGGGCGTCGGTCATTGGGTTTCCTGCGGCTTCTGCATGAGCTTGCCGACAGGTTAGGGGATGGTCCCACAGGCGTCCAGGCGATCCCGGTCAGTGCGGCGCCATCACACGCGCGTCGTCCTCGGTGGCGGTGTAGGCCCAGCAGGATTCCGGCGGTAGGGCGACGGTGACAGCGCTGCCGGTGGCGTAGCGGGCCGCGGTGCCGACCTCGATCCCTTCGATGGTGGTGCCGAACACTGCCAGGTCGTAGCTGGTTTGCATGCCGAGATAGCGTTGGGCGGTGACGCGGGCGGTGACGCGGTTCTCGCTGCCCGCGGCCTCGGTGAAGCGGATGTTTTCCGGGCGGACGGCGACGCGCACCTCGGTGCCGGGGGTCACGGTTGGTGGCATCCAGGCGCGCAACAATGTGCCGTCCGCTGTTTGTACCGTGCCGAACTCACTGTCGCGTAAGGTGACGCGGCCAGCGATGAAGTTCGACGCGCCGGTGAAGGCGGCGACGAACAGATCGGCGGGGCGGTTGTACACTTCCTCGGGCGGCGCCATTTGCAGCAGCTTGCCGTCGCGCATGACGCCGATGCGGTCACCCAGGACGACGGCTTCGGTCTGGTCGTGGGTTACGTAGAGGGCGGTGAGGCCGGCGGCCTTGATGATACGGCGCAAATCGTCGCGCAGGCGCAGGCGGAGTTGGGCGTCGAGGTTGGACAGTGGCTCGTCGAGCAGCAGCAGTCGGGGAGCGTAGACCATGGAGCGGGCGAGTGCGACGCGCTGCATCTGGCCGCCGGAGAGTTGGGTGACCGGGCGGTCGGCGTAGCCGGACAGGTCGACCAGGGCGAGTGCTTCGGCGATCTTGGCCGCTTGTTCGGCGCGCGACAGGCCGCGGTTGGCCAGCGGGTAGGCGACATTCTGCCGCACCGTCATATGCGGCCAGACGGCGTAGGACTGGAACACCATGCCGATATTGCGCAG
>JBBQOT010000126.1:0-7389 GCA_038331165.1 Acetobacterales bacterium | reverse complement strand
GGCGGCCAGCGCCAGCTCATCGCCATTGCCCGCGCGCTGGCGCTGCGGCCGCGCATGATGGTGCTGGACGAGCCGGTCTCAGCGCTGGACGTGTCGATCCGCGCGCAAGTCTTGAACCTTCTGGCCGATATCCAGCAGGAGTTCGGCCTGACCTATCTGATCATTGCCCACGATTTGGCGCTGGTGGAGCATTTTTCCGACGATGTGGCGGTGATCTATCTGGGCCGGGTAGCAGAGGCGGGGCCGACCGGCGAGGTGTTCGCAACCCCGCGCCACCCCTATACCCAGGCGCTGCTGGCGGCCGTGCCGCAGCCCGATCCCGACCATGTGTTGAGCGAGACGGCGGCGGCGGGCGAGATCGCCAGCGCGCTCGACCCGCCCGCCGGCTGCCGGTTCCATCCGCGCTGCCCGCTGGTCGTCGATCGCTGCCGCAGCGAGGTGCCCGAACTGCGCGGCGCGCCGCACGCCGCATCCTGCCATCTGGTGGAGGTCTGAATGCCCGCACCGCTCGCCGATCTGGTCGTTATCGAAGCCTCGGGCGACGTCGCCACGCGCTATTGCGGCAAGATGTTCGCCGAACACGGGGCACGGGTGATCCAGGTGTACCGGCCTGAGAACGCACGGCTGGCCTATGGCGGCCCCTCGGCGGCGGCCTATGCGGCCTGGCTGGATCATGGCAAGGAGCAGGCCGATGCGGTGCCGGCGGGGTTGGCCGTCGACCTGGTGATCGCCGGGCAGTCGCCGAGTGAGGTGACGAAGGCCGAGACATTGACCGGGTCGTTGTCCGGCGCGCCGGCAATGCTGGCGCTGACCTGGTTCGGCACCTCCGGGCCATGCGCGAACTGGCAGGGCAGCGATGCGATCATCCAGGCGATGGCCGGGGTCGCCTATGCCATCGGCACCGCCGAAGGCCCGCCGGTGCTGCCGCAGGGCCATTCGCCACAGGTGGTGGGCGGGGCGACTGCGTTCATTGCCGCGATGGCGAGCCTGCTTGGGCGGCGGCAGGGGCGCGGGGCGCGGCGGCCGGATTTCTCGTCCAGCGTGATCGAGGTGAGCATCCACGAGGCGTTCGGGTGCCTGACCGAACATAGCGGACCAGGCGCCTTTGCCGGTGGGCCGGCGACACAGCGGCGCGGGGTGAACCGCTACGGACCGGTCTATCCGCAGACGATCTTTCCCGCCGCCGACGGCTGGATCGGCGTGACCGCGCTGACGCCGCAGCAATGGCAGGAATTGTGCGCCCTGATCGGCATGCCCGAGCTGGCGCAAGATCCGCGTTACGAGACGACCGACCTGCGGATGGCAGCGGCCGCTGAGCTGGACACCATCCTGATGCCGGCGATGGCCAGGATGGCGGCGCTGGCGATGCTGGAGGACGGGCAACGCAAGCGTGTGCCGCTGGCGCCAGTGCCGACCATGGCCGAGGTGCTGGCGACGCCGCATTGGCGGGCGCGCAACAGTTTCCACAGCTATAACGGCAACGGCCCCGGTTTCGAGGGGCCGGCGATGCCGTTCCGCCTGCACGCGCGCGGCGAGGGCGCGACGCCTGCGGGTGTGGCGGCGGCGGGTGGGCCGCTTGGCGGCATCCGGGTGCTCGACCTGTCGATGGGTTGGTCGGGGCCGCTGGCTGGGCGGCACTTTGCCGATCTTGGCGCCGAGGTGATCAAGGTGGAGGGCTGCGCGCATATCGACTGGTGGCGCGGGTGGAATGCGCTGGAGGCGGGCGACCCGCCGCCGTACGAAACGCGGTCCAACTTCAATGCGGTGAATCGCAACAAGCGGGCGATCACGCTGGACCTGCGCGCACCCCAGGGTGTGGCGCTGCTGAAGCGCTTCGCAGCGGATACCGACCTGCTGATCGAGAACTACGCACCGGGCGTGCTGACCAAGCTGGGGCTGGGGCCGGAGGCACTGGCCGCGGTGAATCCACGGCTGTCCTACATCTCGATGGGAGCCTTTGGCAGCGCCGGGCCATGGTCGGGTTTTCGCGCCTATGGCTCCACCACCGAGCAGGCCAGCGGCATGCCCTGGCTGCACGGCGAGGCCGATTGGGCGCCGGTGATGCAGCACACGGCCTATGGCGACCCGATCGCCGGCATCTATGCCGCCTGCGCCGCGCTGGTGGCGTTGTTTGGCCGGCATGCGACAGGTGGCACGACCATCGATCTGTCGCAGGTGGAGTGCCTGTTCCAACTCGCCGCCGACGGCATCATCGCGCAATCCGCCACCGGCATGACGCCGCCGCGCACCGGCAACCGGCGGGCGACCAGCATCTGGACCGGGGCGCTGCGCTGTGCCGGCGCGGATGCGTGGCTGGCGGTGGATGTCGCCACTGTGGCGCAACTGCCAGCGCTGGTGCGGGCGATCGGTGCAGACCTGGCGCCGGGCGAGTCGCCGCAGGCAGCACTTGCTGCCTGGGCTGCCGGGCGCGACGGGCGTGCGGCGGCCACCATTCTGCAAGCGGCCGGGATTGCCGCCGGGCCGGTGGTGCCGGCAACGTCGCTGCTGCACGACCCGCACCTGGTGGCGCGCGGCTTCTGGCTGGAGGCCGATCGCCGCCATGTCGGCCGCCACGTGGTGCCGCGCGCGCCCTATGCGCTGGACGGGGCCCGGCCCGCCTTTGTCCGCCCTGCCCCGACCCTCGGCGAGCACAATGCCGAGGTGCTGGGCGAGGTGCTGCACCTGCTGCCTGCCGAGATTGCCGCGCTGGAGACCGCCGGCATCATCGGCGACAAGGCGATCTGACCCGATTCATCTGCCCCCGACGTAGCGAAGAGCGAAAATCCGATCATGAGCTTCAAGAAACTGCTGATCGCCAACCGCGGCGAAATCGCCATCCGCATCGCCCGCGCCGCCGCCGATCTCGGCTTGCCGACCGTGGCAGTCCACTCCGAGGACGATGCCACCAGCCTGCATGTGCGCGTGGCCGACGAGGCGCACCAGCTTTCGGGCGTTGGTGCGGCGGCGTACCTGAACGTCGATGGCGTGATCGCGGCGGCCCGGGCGACCGGGAGCGATGCGATCCATCCGGGGTACGGCTTCCTGGCCGAACGGGCGGATTTTGCGCGCGCGTGTGCGGCGGCCGGGATCCGCTTCGTCGGCCCGTCGCCGGAGCATCTCGACCTGTTCGGCGACAAGGCGCGGGCGCGCGAGGCCGCCGTTGCGGCTGGCGTGCCGGTCATCCGCGGGCTGGACCACGCGATCACGCTGGACGAAGCCCAGGCGTTCTTTGCCACCCTGGGCCCCGACGGCGCGATGATCATCAAGGCGGTGGCCGGCGGCGGCGGGCGCGGCACGCGCGCGGTGATGAAGGAGGCCGAGATCGAGCAGGCCTTCAAGCGCTGCCAGTCGGAGGCGAAGGCGGCGTTCGGGCGCGAGGACGTCTATGTGGAGGAGTTCATCCCACGCGCCAGGCACATCGAAATCCAGATCCTTGGCGACAACACCGGGGCAGTGGCGCACTTGGGCGAACGCGAATGCAGCGTGCAACGTCGGTTCCAGAAAGTGGTCGAGATCGCACCGGCGCCGAACCTGGACGACGCGATGCGCCAGGCGATCATCGCGGCCGCGATGCGCTTCGCGCAGAGCGTGCGCTACGGCAACCTCGGTACTTTCGAGTTCCTGGTCGACACCACCGGGCGAGCGGGCGCGCAGCCCTTCATCTTCATCGAGGCCAATGCGCGCCTGCAGGTCGAGCATACGGTGACCGAGGAGGTGACCGGGGTTGACCTGGTGCAGAGCCAGATCCGCCTCGCCCAGGGGCTGACGCTGGCCGAGCTTGGGCTGGATGCCCCCGGCATCGCCACCCCGCGCGGCTATGCCATCCAGGTGCGGGTGAACATGGAAACCCTGCGCCCCGACGGCCAGTTCCGCCCCGGCGGCGGCACGTTGGCGGTCTACGAGGCGCCGAACGGGCCCGGCGTGCGCACCGACGGGTTCGGCTATGCCGGCTACAAGACATCGGCCAATTTTGATTCGCTGCTGGCCAAGGTGATCGTGCATTCGCCCGCACGCGATTTCGCCCAGGTGGTCGCCAAGACCCAGCGTGCGTTGAGCGAATTCCGGCTGGAGGGAGTGGGGACGAACATTCCCTTCCTGCACAACATCCTCGCCCACCCCGACCTGCTGACCGGCGCGGTGCATACGCGCTGGGTGGACGAGACCTTGAAGGAATTGGCGGTCGCGCCCGAGTTGCGCCAGCGCTTCGTGGCAGCCGCGGTACCGGGCACCGCCGCCCCGGCCCCGGCCGAGGCGGAGGTGGCAACCGGATTTGCCGGCGCACGGGTGAAAAGTCGCGATCCGCTCGCGCTGTTTGCACATGACGAGCAGGTGAAGGCCGAGCAGAAGGCGGTGGAAAAACCGGCCGATCCGGAGATGAAGGGGCCGGATGGCACGATCGGGCTGGCCACCCCGATCCAAGGCACCGTTGTCGCCATATCGGTGGCCGTCGGCGACGAGGTGCGCCAGGGCCAGCAGGTGGCCGTGGTTGAGGCGATGAAGATGGAGCACGTCATCACCGCCAGCGAAAGTGGGATCGTGCGCGGCGTGACCATGACCGCCGGCGATGTGGTGCGCGAGGGTTTCCCCATTGTCTTCATCGAACCCGCTGAGGTGGCGGGCGGTGCGGTGGCGGCCGATGCGGCGGTCGATCCCGACCACATCCGCGCCGACCTACAGGAGAACATCGACCGCCATGCCTTGACGCGCGACGAGAACCGCGCCGAGGCGGTGAAGCGGCGGCGCGCGCGCGGCTATCGCATGCCGCGCGAGAACATCGCCGAACTCGTCGACCCCGGCAGCTTCAAGGAATACTGGCCGCTGGTGGTGGCCCGCCAGCACCAGCGCTACGACATGGAGACGTTGCGCAAGAACACCCCGGCCGACGGGCTGATCGCCGGCATGTGCACCATCAATGGCGACCTGTTCGACGAAACCCGCTCGCGCGCCTGCCTGGTGCACTACGACTACACCGTGCTGGCCGGCACGCAGGGCGGACGCAACCATTACAAGCAGGACCGGATGTACGAGCTGGCGCACCGGTTCCGCCTGCCGCTGGTGCTGTTCGGCGAGGGCGGCGGCGGCCGGCCGGGCGACGATTACACCGGACCGCGGGTGGCGATGGATACGCACACCTTCACCACGTTGTCGCAGCTCAGCGGCCTTGTTCCCCTCATCGCCGTGGTCAACGGGCGCTGCTTTGCCGGCAACACCGCGATGGTGGCGTGCTGCGACGTGATCATCGCAACCGAAGGCTCGACGCTGGCGATGGGCGGGCCGGCGATGATCGAGGGTGGCGGGCTGGGTGTGTATACGCCCGAGGAGGTTGGGCCGATGTCGTTCCAGGTGCCCAATGGGGTGGTCGACATCCTGGTGCGGGACGAGGCCGAGGCGGTGCAGGTGGCGAAGAAATACCTGTCGTATTTCCAGGGCCCAATCGCCAAGTGGGAAGCGTATGACCAGCGCACGCTGCGTCACGCGGTGCCGGAGAACCGGCTGCGGCTGTATGACATGCGCGAGATTCTGCACACCATCGCCGACAAGGATTCGGTGCTGGAGATTCGCGAGAAATTCGGCGTCGGCATCATCACCGCCTTCATCCGGGTCGAAGGCAGGCCAATGGGGGTGATCGCCAACAACCCGCACCATCTGGCCGGCGCGATCGATTCGGACGGTGCGGACAAGGGTGCGCGCTTCATCCAGCTTTGCGATGCCTTCGACATTCCGGTGCTCAGCCTGATGGACTGCCCCGGCATGATGGTGGGGCCCGAGGTCGAGGCCACCGCGCTGGTGCGCCACTGCGTGCGGCTGTTCAACGCCGGCGCCAACATCACCGTGCCGCTGTTCTGTGTGATCGTGCGCAAGGCCTATGGCCTGGGTGGGCAGGCGATGTGCGGGGCGAGTACGCTGATCGGTTTTTTCACCGTGGCCTGGCCGACCGCCGAGTTCGCCGGCATGAACATCGAGGGCTCGGTGAAGCTGGGCTACCGCAACGAACTGGCGGCGATCCCCGACCCCGAGGAGCGGCGTGCCGAATTCGACCGACGCGTGTCCAGCGCGTACGAAGGTGCCCGCGCGGTGAATGCCGGCACCGGCGGCGGGCTGGACGACGTGATCGACCCGGCCGAGACGCGGGAATGGATTGCCATGGGCCTCAAGCGCGTGCCGCCGGTGCCGCCGCGCACCGGCAAGAAACATCCGTATATCGACACCTGGTGAGGCTCTACCCCTTGCGCGCCAGGCCGGCGCATAGGGCAGTTGGCCAAAGCCGGATTGGCTGGCACGATGCGCCATCGCGGACCGACGGGAGTCGCGGGCCCGCGCCACACGAACCAAGCGTGCATGAGGGGAAACGAGATGGGCTATGATTCGGCCTTCAAGGGATTGAAGGTTGTCGACCTGACGGGCGGGGTTGCTGGCCCGTCGGCCGCGATGATGTTCGCACAGCACGGCGCGGAGGTGCTCAAGGTGGAAACGCCGCATGCCGGCGGCGATTGGGCGCGCATCCTGGGCAAGACCTACCAGGACCACTCCTCGTTCTCGCTGTTCGGCATGCTCGGCAAGAAGGCCGTGGCGCTCGACCTCAAGACCGAGGAGGGCAAGGCGATCCTGTGGAAGATGATCGACGGTGCGGACGTGTTCATGGAGGGATTCCGCCCCGGCACGATCCAGCGCTTCGGCTTCGGCTACGAGGCCGTAAAGAAGCGCAATCCGGGCATCATCTATTACTCGATCTCCGGCTTCGGCCAGACCGGCCCGATGGCCGGCCGCCCGGCGATGGACCCGGTGCTGCAGGCCTTCAACGGCATCGTGCAGGAAAACACCGGCGAGATGGACCACCATCCGCACCGCATCGCGATCTCGCTGATCGACATGTACACCGGGCTGCTGGGCTTCCAGGCGATTGCCACCTCGCTGTTCGTCAAGAAGATGCAGAACCTGACCGAGGGCCGCTACATCGAGTGCAGCCTGATGCAGGGCGGCGCGATGCTGTCGGTGATCCGCCTGATCGCCGGCTACCTTGAAAAGGGCGTGTTGCAGCGCGGCATCATGCCAGCCGGCGTATTCGACACCGCCGACGGCCAGATCAACGTCACCATGATCCGCAACACCGACTGGGCGCCGTTCTGCGAGGCGCTGGAGGTGCAGCACCTGGAGCATGACCCGCGCTTCACCGAGCCGGCGACACGGCGCAGCAACATGGACGACCTATACCTGCTTCTGCGTCCGGTGTTCAAGGCAAAACAGACCGCGTGGATCGGCGAGCGGCTGACGGCGCGCAACATCATGAACGGCAAGGTCAACTCCTACTCCGAATTCCTTCAGGAGGAGCAGGTACTGGCGACCAACATCATTTCCTGGCTGGAGCAACCTGGCGTCGGCCAACTGGTG
>JBBQOT010000125.1:0-7402 GCA_038331165.1 Acetobacterales bacterium | reverse complement strand
CTGGACGGCAGCCACACCGGCCGCCTGCTGCCGTCCTCGGAATGGGCGATGCATGCCGCGATCTATCGCGCCAACCAGGCGGCCAATGTGATCGTGCATACCCATTCCGACGCCGCCACGGCGCTGGCCTGCCTCGGCCTGAACCTGCCGGCCTTCCACTATGCCGTGCTGGAATTCGGCGGCCCAGAAGTACGGACCGCCCGCTATGTCACTTTCGGCACCAGCGCCCTGGCCGAGGCGGCGGCCGAGGCTATCCAAGGCCGCACTGCCTGCCTGCTCGCCAATCACGGCATGATCTGCCACGGCCCCACCCCCGGCACCGCCCTGCTGGCCGCGCTGCGGCTGGAGACCTTGTGCCGGCAATACCTGCTGGCATTGTCGGCCGGAACGCCGCGGTTGCTGACAGATGCCGAGATTGCCGCGGCACAGGCCCGCTACGCCACCTACGGGCAACAGCCCGATCACGAAGCCGAGGAGACGACATGAGCACCACCGAGCAAGTCCTGGCCCGCGCCGATGCGCTGATGCCGCAAGCTGAGGCGCGCTGGATCGAGTGGCTGCGCATCCCCAGCATCAGCGCCCAGCCGCAGCACGCCGCCGATTGCCGGCGCGCGGCGCAATATGTCGTCGATGAACTGACGACCATGGGTTTTTCGGCCTCGCTGCGCGAGACCGCGGGGCATCCGGCGGTGGTGGCGCATCACCCTGGGCCCGCTGGCGCCAAGGGCCCGCATCTGCTGTACTACGGGCACTACGACGTGCAGCCGGCCGATCCGCTGGAGCTATGGAACTCGCCGCCGTTCGAACCGACGCGGGTGGCCGGGCCGAACGGTGACCGGATCTATGCCCGCGGGGCGGTGGACGACAAAGGCCAGGTGGCGATGTGGCTCGGCGCCTTCCGCGCCTGGTTCGAGGCCACCGGCAGCATGCCCTGCCGCATCACCGCCCTCATCGAGGGCGAGGAGGAGACCGGCAGCGCCAATTTCAAGCCGTTCGTGAAGGCCACCAAGGACGAGTTGCGCGCCGATATCTGCATCGTGTCGGATACCGGCATGTGGGACATCGACACGCCGTCGATCGGCACCTCGCTGCGCGGCATGGCCTATATGGAGGTGACGCTGAAAGGGCCGGACCGGGACCTGCATTCGGGCATGTATGGCGGGTCGGCGCTGAACCCGATCAATGCGCTGGTAACGGCCCTCGGGCGGCTGAAGGACAGCGACGGGCGGGTGCAGGTGCCGGGGTTCTATGACGGGGTGCGCGATATCTCCTCCAGCAAGGCCAACCAATGGGCAGCACTGGGGTTCTCCGAGGCCGAGTTCCTCGGCTCCATCGGACTGTCGGAGCCGTATGGCGAGGCCGGGCGCTCGGCGCTGGAGCGGCTGTGGGCGCGGCCCACCTGCGATATCTGCGGCATCTGGGGCGGCTACCAGGGGGCGGGGACCAAGACGGTGATCGCGTCAGAGGCTTCCGCGAAAGTGTCGTTCCGGCTGGTGCCAGGGCAGGACCCGGCCGCGGTGGAGGCGGGGTTCCAGGCGTTCATGGCGGCCAATGTGCCGGATGACGCCACCCTGGAGTTTTCCACCTTCGGCCTGTCGTCGGGGCTGGAAATGGCCATGGACTCGCCGTTCATGAAAGCCGCATTGGCCGCGTTGGGCGAAGAATACGGCAAGCCCGCGGTGCTGGCCGGGGTTGGCGGGTCGATCCCGGTGGTGGAAACGATCATGACCGAGCTGGGCATGGATTGCATCCTGATGGGCTTCGGGCTGGAGGACGACCAGGTGCACTCGCCGAACGAGAAGTTCGAGGTGACCTGCTTCCGCAAGGGGCTGCGCAGCCATGTGCGGCTGCTTGGCAAGATGGGGGGCTAGGGCGATGCCACTGTACGAATTGAACGGGGTGCGGCCGCAGGTGCCGGCCTCTGGGCGTTACTGGATCGCGCCCGATGCGCATGTGATCGGCAATGTCATCATCGAGGAGGATGCCGGCATCTGGTTCGGCGCGGTGATCCGTGGCGACAACGACCCGATCCGCATCGGCGCGCGCAGCAACGTGCAGGATAATTCGGTGCTGCATTCCGACAACGGCTCGCCGCTGACCATCGGGACGGATTGCACGATCGGCCACAAAGTGATCCTGCATGGCTGCACGATCGGTGACGGAGTGCTGATCGGCATGGGCTCGACGGTGCTGAACGGGGCGGTGATCGGGGCGGGGTGCCTGGTGGGGGCGAATGCGCTGGTGACCGAGGGCAAGTCGTTCGAGCCCGGCTGGATGATCCTGGGGGCGCCGGCAAAGGCGGTGCGCGAACTGGGGGCCGAGAACGCGGCGCGGCAGGCGCGCTCGGCGGCGGGGTATGTGGCGAACTGGCAGCGGTTCAAGGCGACGCTGAAGCGGATCGATTGATGCTAACCGATCAATAGGCAAAGCCCCATAAGCACAAAGACAAGGAAGGCGAGGGCTCTGCCGTCGCGGCGCGAAGCCGCGCCACGGGACCCGCAAAGGGTCGGAGACCCTTTGATCCCGTTACCTATAGTGGTCGTGCAAGGTGCCACCAGTCGAACCGGCGCATTGATTTGGGGCTGCTGGCGCAGCCAAGAAACTCTTGGCATCCCCAGACTATCAACCTATTGTAATTTCTAGTTTTTTTACAGAATAATACCAACCCCTCTAATGATTGACCGATAGAGAAAGCCAAGGGCCGGGGGTTTGCCAGGGCCCCCCAAAAGCCGACCGCCGTTGGAAAACCCATTATTTTTATATATTTAAGGTGCAGGGGGGTGGGCCGGCGCGCGATGGCGCGCTCGGGACCTGGTGAGTCTGGGCAGCGCCCAGCCTCCCTTATCTTCGTGCCTATGGGGCAAGGACCTGGCCTTGCCTTCATTCATCGGTCGACCGTTGGGCTGGCTAGGATCAGGCCGTCCGCTCGTCCCCACCCACACCAAGCTGCTTCAGCTTGCGGTGCAGCGCGCTGCGTTCCATGCCGACGAAGCTGGCGGTGCGGCTGATATTGCCGCCGAAGCGGAGCAGCTGGGCCTGGAGGTATTGGGTTTCAAACAGGTCGCGCGCCTCGCGCAGCGGCAGCGCCATGATGTCGGCCGAGGGGTCACTGTTGAACAGCGCGGGGGCGGCGGCGCCGATTTCGGGCGGCAGCATTTCGGCACGGATCGCCTCTCCTGCCCCGCCCGGCGCCATGATGAGCAGCCAGTCCATCAAATTCCGTAACTGGCGCACGTTGCCCGGCCAATCATAGGCTTGCAGCGTGGTCAGCGCATCGGTCGACAGGTCGCGGCCGGGCATGCCGGAGGATTCGGCCGATCGCAGCAGGAAATGCCGGGCCAACGCCGCCACGTCTTCGCGGCGCTCGCGCAAGGCGGGCATGCGCAGCGGCACCACGGCGAGGCGGTAGAACAGATCCTCGCGGAAGCGGCCGGCGGCGATTTCGGCCTGCAGGTCCTTGTTGGTGATGGCCAGCACGCGCACGTCGACGCGCACGCGCTGGGAGCCGCCGATGCGCTCGAAGGCTTGTGCCTGCAACGCGCGGACGATCTTGCCCTGGGTTTCCAGCGGCATGTCGCTGACCTCGTCGAGCAGCAGGGTGCCGCCATGAGCGCGTTCGAGCACGCCGGCGCGGCGTGGCTGGGCGGAGGGGCCGGCGCCGAACAGTTCCTCCTCGAAGCGCGAGGGGGCGAGGGTGGCGCAGTTGAGCGCCACGAAGGGGCCGTCGGCGCGGCGCGAGCGAGCGTGGATCATGCGTGCCACCACCTCCTTGCCAGAGCCGGCGGGGCCGGTGATGAGCACGCGCGAGCCGGTGGGCGCCACCCGATCGACCGCGCCGCGGATGGCGGCGATGGCGGCGCCGTCGCCGGTGAGTTCCGCCTCGGCGCCGGCGCGCAGGCGCAGCTCGGCATTTTCGCGTACCAGCTGCGCCGCCTCGATGGCGCGGCGGCAGACCAGCAGCAGCCGGTCAGTCTGGAACGGTTTTTCGATGAAGTCGTAGGCGCCGCGCTGGATGGCGGCGACGGCGGTTTCGATGGTGCCGTGGCCGGACATCATGACCACCGGCACATGCGGTTCCTCGGTGTGCAGGGCTTCGAGGATGCCCAAGCCGTCGAGCCTGCTGCCCTGGAGCCAGATGTCGAGGATCACCAGCGACGGGCGGCGGGCGCGAAAGGCGGCGATGGCGCTGTCGGAATCGCCGGCCGGGCGGGTGTCGTAGCCCTCGTCGCGCAGCAGGCCCTCGACCAGCATGCGGATGTCGGGCTCGTCGTCGACGATCAGGATGTCATGCGCCATGCAAGGTCCTCAGGGCGTGCAGCACCCGCTCACGCGGCCGATTTGAGCGGCAGGAACAGGCAGGCGACCGCCCCGGCGCCGGGCCAGTCGGGCTCGGGCACACGGTCGTCGAGCGTGATGCGCCCGCCATGGTCTTCCATGATCTTCTTGACGATGGCCAGGCCAAGTCCGGTGCCTTTCGGCTTGTGGGTGACGTAGGGTTCGGTGAGCCGGCCGCGATCCTGCCCCGGCAGGCCGATTCCGTCATCCGCCACCACGATGACAACCTCGTCGCCGTGCAGCGCGACGCCGATGGCGATGTGGCCCGGGGGCATGGCACCGTCGGGGCCGGGGGGGCGCATCGCCAGGGAATCGGCCGCGTTCTGCAGCAGGTTGGTCACCGCCTGGCCGATCAGCCGGCGGTCGCAGGGGGCGATCGGGCCGTGGTCGGGGATATCGGTGGTGAACACCAGTTCGGGCCGCGCCTGGCGTTGCAGCACCAGCGACTCGCGCACCACGCGGGCGATGTCTTCCGGCTTGATGACCGGCTGGGGCATGCGGGCGAAGCGGGAGAACTCGTCGACCATGCGGCCGATGTCGCCGACGTGGCGGACGATGGTGTCGGCGCACTGGATGAAGGTTTCGGGATCGGAGGTGATTTCGCGGGCGAAGCGACGTTTCAGGCGCTCGGCAGCGAGCTGGATTGGGGTGAGCGGATTCTTGATCTCGTGGGCGATGCGCCGCGCCACGTCGGCCCAGGCGGCGGTGCGCTGGGCGGATTGCAGGGCGGTGATGTCGTCGAAGGTGGCGACGAAATTGGCGACGCGGTCGGGCTGCTCGGTGCCGTCGGGGTCGGGCGGGACGGCGGTGCGGTCGGCGCCGATGCGCAGCAGCAGGGTGCGGCGTTGGCCGGCCCCGCCTTCCCTGGCCGAGACCAGGTGGATTTCGGCGGTATGGGCCTGGGTGGGTGCGGCCATGGCGGCGTCGAGCAACGGCGCGAATTCCGGCACGACCTCGGCCAGCGGTCGGCCGACATCGCGCAGCAGGTCGCGGCTGAGCAGGGCGGCGGCGGCGCGGTTGGGCAGTTCGATGCGGCCTTCGGGATCGAGCCCGATAACGCCGGCGGAGACACCGGAAAGCACGGTTTCGGTGAAGCGGCGGCGTTCGTCGATCTGGCTGTAGGCGTCCATCAGTTCGCGGCGGCCGGCGGCGAGTTCGCCGGTCATGCGGTTGAAGGCGCGGCTGAGGCCGGCGATGTCGTCGCCGGTGTCGGACTCGGGCACGCGCACGGTGAGGTCGCCGGCGCGCACCCGCTCGGCCGCGGTGATCAGCCCGCCGACGGGCCGCGCGATCTGGTTGGCCAGCACCAGGCCGATCAGCACCGCGGCCGCCAGCACCGCCAGGGCGACGAGGGCGAAGACGACGGCGAAGGTGACCTGCAGTCCGCTGCGGTTCTGGTCGAGCTGGTCGTACAGCTCGACCGCGCGTTCGGTCTTGACGATGTGATCCAGGATCGCCGGGTCGACCAGCCGGCCGATCACCAGCATGAGCGTGGGCGTGGTCTCAAGCATCACCACGCCGCGCACCTTCGTTTGGTCGTCGCTGCCCAGCACCGCGACCTCGCCGGAGCGGGCCATCTCGGTGGCCCATTCCGGCGGCACCACCGCTTCCAGGCCGGCGATGCCGCCGGCGGAGGCAACGATCTGGCCGGTCAGCGGCTCGTAGATCACCGATTCCGTCAGCCCGCGCAGCCCGGTTTGCGTGCCGAGAAAATTGAGGAAGCCGTTCGGGTCGGTCGACATCAGCCGCAGCCCGCCGCGCACCAGGTCCGCGGCCATGCCCAGCGCGTCGGCGCGGATGTTGTTGCGATGCTCGTCGGCATAGCCCTGCGCGACCGACCGGCTTTGTTGCAGGGCGGTGCGCACCGGCTCGGCGAACCAGGCCTGGATGCCGAGGTTGAAGAACACGGTCGAAAACACGGCGACCACGATGGTGGGCGTGACGGCGACCACGCTGAACAGCAGCACCAAGCGCACATGCAGCCGCGCCCCGGCGGCGGCCCGGCGGCGCTCCATCCAGACGCGGGTAATGCGAACCGCCAACAGCGCGGCGAGCAGCAACACCACGACGAGGTTGGCCAGGATGAGGGCGAACACCTGGTTCGGCCGCTGCAACCCGCTGGCCAGCAGGGCGAAGGTGGCGACACCCAGGGCCAGCGCCACGGCCGCCAGCACCAGGGTGGCAACGCGCCCCACCGCCAGTTCGCCGGCCCGCGCGAGGCGAACCCGCAGGGTCAGGGCACGACGGGGAAGTGGGGGGTCAAGCGGCACGGCGGCAGCCACGTCGCGCCCGGCCGGCAGTGTCGGGGGGGCATCCATCGCGGGATCAGGCGACGCCGCGGGTAACCGGGATATCGAGATCGCGGATCTTCTTGCGCAGCGTATTGCGGTTCATCCCCAGCATGGCGGCTGCCTTGATCTGGTTGCCGCGGGTGGCGGCCAGGGTCATGCGGATCAGCGGGCGTTCCACCTCGGCCAGCACGCGGTCGTAGATGTCGGACGGGCCGATAGCGTCGCCGTGGGCGGCGAGGAACTGGCGGATGTGACGCTCCACCGCGCGGGCCAGCGGCTCCTGCACCAGGTCGGGCTGGTGGTCGCGCTCGGCGGCCGGCGCGTAATCGATCTCGCGCAGCTCGCCGCGTACCGCGGCGGCGCCGACCACCTCGTCGGGGCATAGCGCGGCCAGGCGGTGCATCAGGTTTTCCAGCTCGCGCACATTGCCGGGCCAGCGATGCGATTGCAGCACCTCGATGGCACCCTGGTCGAGCATCTTGCCCGGCAGGCCGCCCGCACGCGCGCGTTCGAGAAAGTGGCGGGCGAGGTCGGGGATATCCTCGGTGCGTTCGCGCAGGGGCGGCAGGCGGATGGGGACCACGTTGATGCGGTAGAACAGGTCCTCGCGGAACTGCCCGTCCGCCACCATCCTGGACAGGTCGCGGTTGGTCGCGGCGAGAATGCGCACGTCGAAAGGTACTTCGGTGGTCCCGCCCACGGGCCTCACGCTGCGCGCTTCGAGCGCCCGCAGCAGCTTGGCTTGCATGCCGAGCGGCATCTCGCCGAGTTCGTCG
>JBBQOT010000124.1:0-7406 GCA_038331165.1 Acetobacterales bacterium | reverse complement strand
CCCGGGGCCCCCCCCGCGCGGGGTCGGGCCAGCGCCCGCTTGCTACGTCACGGTCTTCGATGCTTCGTATCAGTGCTTCAGGTGGCGGCGCACGAAGTCGGCCACCGCCTCCATCAGGCCGAGTTGCAGCAGGTCGTTGTGCCCAGCCTGCGGTGCAATCCACAGCTCGGCCGGCGCGGTGGCGGCCGCATGCAGCATCGGGCCCATCGCCGGCGGCACTACCCGGTCGCGCCCGGCCACCGCCACCAGGATCGGCGCGCGGATGGCCGGCATGTGCACCAGCGACTCAAACCGGTCCTTCAGCAACAAATCAACCGGGGCGAAGGGGTAGCGCTGGCGGGCGATGTCGGCGATGGCGGTGTACGGCGTCTCCAGCACCACCGCGCCCACCGCCTCGCGCGCCGCCAGCGCGGTGGCCAGGCCGCTGCCCAGCGATTCCCCCCACACCACGATCCGCGCCGCCGCGATCCCCCCTTGCCGCAACGAGGCCAGCCCGGCGGCGGCATCGAGGTGCAGCCCGGCCTCGCTCGGTGTCCCCGGATTGGCGCCATAGCCGCGGTATTCGACGAACAGCGCCCCCCAGCCCATGGCTGCGATGCGGCGGATGCGCTCGCCGCGATAGCCGATATGCCCGGCATTGCCGTGCAGGTACAAGACAGTGGGTGCCCCATCGGTCGGCGGCGGCAGGAACCAGGCCAGCAGGTCGAGCCCGTCGGCGGTGGCCACCCGCACTGCCCGCAGCCCCGGCTGGCCGATCCGCTCGGCGATCGGCGGGGTGCGGTCGGGCCGGAACAGGATGTGCCGCTGCGCCACGAACAGCGTGGCCAGCACCAGCCCATACAGCGCGGCGAGCGCTGCCATCGCGCCCACGGCCATGCCGGCCCAACCCGACGGATGCAGCGACGGCATGCCAAAAACCTTCCTGCTGCGGCGGTCGCCGGGTGGGAGTCGGAGAACTTTACACCCAAGAGCGGCAACGCAATGGTATTAACACTTTGATAAAGCTACTCTTCCACCGGTCCGGCGCAAGGCCGCGACGGGGTGCGGGCGGGATCGCTGTCGGATAAATTTACACTCCGCCCCGCATACCGCGCCAGCCCCGCCGACGTGGCGGGTCAATGCCTTGAATTTCATGGAAAAACTCAATCTGGCACACCTCTTGCTTCCTTCCCTTCCGAGAGTTTCTATTGGCGTGCGTCTCGGGTGCTGATAGGGTTTTGCAGCTATCCCGCCTGGGCGTATATAAAGTGGAGAGAAGTTAGTGAGCATGATTTTCAGGAGCGTGGTTGGCGCGGCGATGTTGGTCGCAACCAGCGCGGCCACCGTGTCGGCCCAGGATTACACCTGGACGCTGAGCGATTTCACCTTTGGCGATTATAAGACTGGCTCCCCTCCCGGAACCACGTTTGTGGACACCGAGCAGGGCAGCAGCGCGACCGGCACGCTGGTGCTGACCAGGGTAGGGCCCGGATACGCCCTCAAGTCATTCAACTTCACTACCACTGCGGGCACATCCGGCTCGGGGATAGCAGCGACCTACAACTCCAGCGTCGTTAACTTCCACGATCCCGGTGGGCCCCCGTTTGACAGCTACATCGAAATGGTGTCCGACGACTTCAATGCGAATTTCCGCCTCGTGTGGTCCGCATTCGACGTGAATGGCGCGATGGGTGCTGATGATCTTGGAATCGCGATACCGCTCGAGACCAATGCGTCATATGAGTACGACAACACTTTCACCCGGTACTCCGGCAGTGCGGCTGACGTAACGGCGTGCCAACAAAGCCCACGTGACTGCATCGGGCCGTCGGGCACCTTGACCCTGAGGGACATCACGAACGTCCCGGAACCGGCCAGCATGGCCCTGCTGGCGACCGGCCTGCTCGGTATCTTCGCGGCGCGCCGTCGCAAGTCCGTCTGACGCTGCCGACTCTCGACCCTATCAAACGGCGGTGCCTCGGCACCGCCGTTTTCGTTTGGTCCGCCGCGTGCGCCTAGCCCACCGTCCTGCCGTTACAGCGATTCAGCCGGCTTGGCGCCGATGGCGGCCAGGTACGGCGCCGCGGCCGCCGCGCTCGCCTGCTCGATCGCGCGATAGGCTGCCACCAGGGAAGCTCCTGCCTCGGTCAGCCGCGCGCCCCCGCCGCCGCTGCCGCCGGTAACCGCCGCCACCACCGGCGTGCCGAAATGCCGGTTGAGGTCCTCCACCAATTCCCACGCCCGCCGGTACGACATGCGCAGCGCCCGCCCGGCACCCGAGATCGAGCCGTGCCGGGCAATCTCCTCCAGCAGCGCGATCTTGCCCGGCCCCACCCGCGCACCGCTGGCCAGGTCGAGCCGGATGCTCACCCGGGTCGCCGGCAGCGCGCTGCCGCGGGAACGCGAAGGAACAATGGTCATGCCGCAGCGAACCATGCGCTGCCGTCGCGATCAACCAAAGCTGCGCGGATCGGTTGCCAAGCCAAGCCCATCCGGGGCACCTTGATCCATCCCCATCGCCGGAGCATCCGATGCCCGAAGCCCCGTACCCCGTTATTCGGTCCTCCGTCTGCCCGCACGACTGCCCCTCCACCTGCGCGCTGGAGGTCGAAGTCCACAGCGCCACCCGCATCGGTGCGGTGCGCGGGGCCGCGGCCAACAGCTACACAAAGGGCGTGATCTGCGCCAAGGTGTCGAACTACGCCGAGCGCATCCACCACCCCGACCGCCTCACCCATCCCCTGTTGCGCTCCGGCCCCAAGGGCAGCGGCCAGTTCCGCCGCATCGGCTGGGAGGAAGCGTTGGACCGCGCCGCCGAGGCCTTCCTGGCCACCACCCGCACCCACGGCGCCGAAAGCGTCTGGCCCTACTACTACGCCGGCACCATGGGCCTGGTGCACCGCGACGGTATCAACCGCCTGCGCCACGAACTGCGCTATTCCCGCCAGATCAACACCATCTGCACCCGCGTTTGCGAAAGCGGCTGGATGGCCGGCGTGGGCAAAATCGCCGGGCCCGACCCGCGCGAAATGGCGGTCGCCGACCTCATCGTCATGTGGGGCGGCAACCCGGTGAACACACAAGTGAACGTGATGACCCACATCGCCCGCGCCCGCAAGGAACGCGGCGCAAAGCTGGTAGTGATCGACCCCTACTGCACCGGCACCGCCAAGGTCGCCGACATGCACCTCGCCGTCCGCCCCGGCACCGATGCCGCCCTGGCCTGCGCCGTGATGCACATCGCCTTCCGCGACGGCCACGCCGACCGGACGTATATGGATAGCCACGCTGACGATCCCGCCGCGTTGGAAACCCATCTCGCCCCCCGCACCCCCGAATGGGCCGCCGCCATCACCGGCCTTGATGCGGCGGAAATCGAGGCCTTCGCGAAACTCTATTGCAACACCCCGCGCGCCTATATCCGCACCGGCTACGGCTTCACCCGCAGCCGCAACGGTGCCGCCGCCCTGCACGCCGTCACCTGCCTGCCCACCGTCACCGGCAAATGGCCCACCGAGGGCGCCGGCGCCTTCTGGAACAACCGCGCCATCTACCACTGGGACAAAACGCTGATCGAAGGGCTCGACATGGTCGACCCCACCACCCGCGAACTCGACCAAAGCCGCATCGGCGCCGTGCTCACCGGCGACCGGCGCGATCTCGGGTGCGGCCCCCCGGTCAACGCCCTGCTGATCCAGAACACCAACCCCGCCACCGTGGCCCCTGACAGCAACAAGGTCCGCCGCGGCTTCCTGCGCGAAGACCTGTTCTGCGTGGTGCACGAGCAGTTCATGACCGAAACCGCCCGCCTCGCCGACCTCGTGCTGCCGGCCACGATGTTCATGGAACACCACGACCTCTACCAGGCCGGCGGCCACAGCCACATCCAGATCGGCGCCAAACTGATCGACCCCCCAGGCGAATGCCGCAGCAACCACCAAGTGCTGCAAGGCCTCGCCCCCCTCCTCGGCGCCACCCACCGCGCCTATGCCATGACCGACCTGGAAATCGTCGACGAAACCCTGCGCAGCTCCGGCTGGCCCGGCGCCGAAACCGTCATGCGCGAGCGCTGGCACGACGCCCAGCCCGATTTCGCCACCGCCCATTTCATCAACGGCTTCGGCCACCCCGACGGCAAGTTCCGCTTCAAGGCCGACTGGGCGGCGATCGGCACCAACCACGCCGGCATGTCGGCACTGCCCGACCATGTCGAAGTCATCGACGGCGCAACGGCGGAAAAACCGTTCCGCCTGGTCGCCGCCCCCGCCCGCAGCTTCCTCAACACCACCTTCACCGAGATGCCCTCAACGCGCCGCCGCGAGAACCGCCCCACCCTGCTGGTCCACCCCGCCGACGCCGCCCGCCTGGGCATCGCCGAGGGCGGCCGGGTGCGCCTCGGCAACGCCCGCGGCGAGGTCGTGCTGCACGCCCGCCTCGTCGAGGGCGCCCAGCCCGGCGTGGTCGTCGCCGAAAGCATCTGGCCGCACGCCGACCACGATGGCGGCATCGGCATCAACGCGCTCACCTCCGACGAACCCGCCCTGCCCGATGGCGGCGCGGTGTTCCACGACACCGCCGTGTGGGTTCGTGCCGAAGCGGCGGTGCTCGCCGTGGCCGCCGAATGATCACCCGGGTCGTTCTCGTCACCGGGGCCGCCACCGGCGTCGGCGCGGCCACCGTGCGGCGCTTGTCCACCCCCGGCGTGGCAATCCTGGCCCATACCCGCCAAAATGCCGCCGCCCTGGCTGGCGTGGCCGAACAGGCCCGAGCCAAGGGTGCCGAAGTGGCGGAACTTCTGGGCGACCTCGCCGACCCCGCCACCGCCACCACCCTGGTCGATGCCGCCATCGCCCGCTTCGGCCGGCTCGATGTCGTGGTGGCCAATGCCGGCTTCGCCGATCGCACACCCGCCGAAGACCTCACCGATGCCGCTTTCGACCGCTCGGTGCAGGCAATGCAATCCGGCTTCCTCCGCCTCGCCCGCGCCGCCCTGCCGCATCTACGCCGTGGCACCAACGCGCGCATCATCGCCGTCAGCAGCTTCGTCGCCCACGCCTACCGCCCCGGCTTCCCGCTGTTCCCCGCCTCGGCCGCCGCCAAGGCAGGGCTGGAAGCCCTGGTCCGCGCGCTGGCCGTCGAGTTCGCCCCCACCATGACGGTGAACGCCATCGCCCCCGGCTTCGTGCGCAAAGACGCCGGCGCCCATGCCGCGATGAGCACCGCCGGTATGGAAGAACGCACAAAGTGGATCCCGATGGGCCGCATCGCCGAACCCGCCGACATCGCCGCCGCCATCGCCTTCCTGGCCTCGCCCGACGCCAGCTACATCACGGGCCAGGTGCTGCATGTCGATGGCGGGTTGGTGATCTGATGCCAAACCCCTGGCGAGAGTGACACTCAAGCAGGCAAGTCGGGGCGTCGCCCCGAACCCCACCAGGGGCCAAGCCCCTGGACCTTAAGACATTCTTATGAATGGGTTTCCAAATTCCATCGGCCTTTGGAAACCCATTTATTTTCATATATTTAAGGTCCAGGGGCTTGGCCCCTGGTGGGTCCAGGGCGACGCCCTGGCCTTGCTTGGCCATGGGTCATCCCAAACAGTGATTGGTATTATCTTCCAACGAAGATGAATCCCGACGTCAGCTGGCATGAGATACGTCACACCGCGCAGGTGAATGTCACATACCTGACGCGGCTTCGTAAAGCGTCTGACATGGTTGCGGTGGTTGAGGAGGGCACCAACAGGAGGTGCCGTCGTGTTCCATCGTCTTCTCCATCGCGTCTTGCCGGCCGCGTCCGCGCTGGCGCTGCTGGCCGGCATCGCGCCCGGCGCCCGTGCCGACCAGGCCTTCCCGGCCACCCTCGCGGGCCACGCCATCCTGCCGGCCGCGACGTTCGTTCCCGCGCCTTCCGATGCGCCCGAGGATTTGAAGGTATCGGGCAAGTACACCACCGGCCGCCGTGTCGACGCGGTGGGCAGCGTGATGGGCCGCTCGTTCGAACGCCCGACCGGCATTGCCTTGCCGTTCCAGGGGCAGCCGATCCAGGGCCATTCCGGCATTAAGACCATGCCCGATGGCAGCTTCTGGGTGCTGACCGATAACGGCTTCGGCTCCAAGGCCAATTCGCCCGACGCCATGCTGTTCCTCAACCAGTACCGAATCGACTGGGCGGCCGGCACACTGGCCCGCCTGGCCACCATCTTCCTGCACGACCCCGACAAGAAGGTGCCGTACCGGATCGTCCACGAGGGCACCGCGAAGCGCTACCTCACCGGCGCCGATTTCGACCTTGAGGGCTTCCAGATCATCGGCGACACGCTGTGGATCGGCGAGGAGTTCGGCCCCTTCATCATCAAGGCCGGCATGACCGGCCGCGTGCTGGGGGTGTTCGAGACCATGGCCGACGGCAAGCCGGTGCGCTCGCCCGACCACCCAGCGCTGGTGGCGCCGGCGGCACCGAACCTGTCGATGAATTTCAATCTGCGCCGCTCGAAGGGCTATGAGGGCTTTGCCGCATCGAAGGACGGCCGCTTCCTCTACGGCATGCTCGAAGGCCCGCTGTGGGACGCTGAGGCGAAGGATTGGGAGAAGCAGTCCGGCCGTGAATACCTGCGCATTCTGGAATTCGATGTCGCCGCCGAAAAGTGGACCGGTCGGCACTGGAAGTATGTTCTGGAGGCCAACGGCCTGGCGATCGGCGACTTCAACATGATCGATGGCACCACCGCCCTGGTGATCGAGCGCGACAACGGCGAAGGCACCGCGGACCGCGCTTGCCCGGCCGGCCAGCGTGGCGAGACCTGCTTTCCCGACATCGCCAAATTCAAGCGCGTCTACAAGATTGAGATGACCGAGGCCAATGTCGGCGGCCCCGTGCGCAAGATCGGCCATATAGACCTGATGAAGATCGCTGATCCGAACAAGAAGGCCCGGCTGCCGTTGAACGACGGCGTGCTGACCTTCCCGTTCTTCACCATCGAGAACGTCGATGTGGTGGACGCCACCCACATCATCGTCGGCAACGACAACAACCTGCCGTTCTCGTCATCGCGCGACCCGAACAAGGCCGACGACAACGAGTTCATCCTGCTGGAGGTGGGCGACTTCCTGAAGGCGAAGTGATGCCAAGCCAATAGAAAAATCCGTCAATAGGCAAGGCCAGGGCTCTGCCCTGGACCCGCCAAAGGCCGACGGCCTTTGGAAACCCATTGGTTTTCTAGCGGTTAAGGTACAGGGGCTTGGCCATCGCGCGGAAGTGCGCGCGAGGCCTGCTGGGGTTTGAGGCGAAGCCCTATGCTTGCCTGATCATGAGTCAGTGTTTTCGGTGGTTGGTATTAAGGCGAATGGGTTTCCAAAGGCCCTCGGCCTTTGGTGGGTCCAGGGCGAAGCCCTGGCCTCGCCTCATCTGGCCCGTGCTTCGTACGC
>JBBQOT010000123.1:0-7447 GCA_038331165.1 Acetobacterales bacterium | reverse complement strand
ACAGCCACGTCTCGAACCAGTCGTCACCCATCAAACCAATTCCGAACCCTGCGATCCGACGATTTTGCCATCGATCAACAGAAATCGAAATAAGAGCGATTTTAATAAGATGAGGTCCAGGGGCTCGGCCCCTGGTGGGGTGCGGGGCAAAGCCCCGACTGCCTGACCGAGTGTCATTTTTGCCGAGGGTTGGCATCAATCCTCCAACAGAATCCGCAGCACGTGCCGATACGCCACCTCGGCCCGGGCCTTCAGCTCCGCGGGCGAGCAGCTGCCGATCGGATGCTGCACCTTCAGAAATGGATAGCTCGGCAATCCCATAATTCGCGCGATGTTCTTCGCCGTCACCTCAAACGGTTCGGTGCACAGAACCACCGCCCGCTTGCCGAGCTGCTCGAAGCTGATGCCGTCATGCAAACTGCACGTCGAACATGAACCTCAATCGCCAAGCCCGGTGATCAGGAAGTCCACCTCTGCCGCGGCCCTGGCCAGGGTTTCGGCCGGTGCCGGGGCGCTGGCGTTTGACTTGGCGTAGACCGCGCGGACGGTGCAGCCGTGTCGCGCCACGAACAGCGACGCGACTTCCCCCAGCATCTCCACCGCGTTCAGTTTGCCGTTTTCCAGGATGCCGATCGTCCTGCCCTCCAGCCCGGCGAGCGCCGCCGCGCGCGACAGGCTCCGTTCCGGACCTGCCGATGTCGGGTCGTACAACTGCATGATGTCTGATGCTCCTTCAATCACAGTCGATGCACACGCCGATCGGCTTGTGCTGCATGAGGGAACCG
Source organism: Acetobacterales bacterium (assembly GCA_038331165.1). Lineage (GTDB taxonomy): Bacteria > Pseudomonadota > Alphaproteobacteria > Acetobacterales > Acetobacteraceae > CAMDGX01. The sequence goes on along the minus strand of JBBQOT010000123.1, from coordinate 6,662 downwards.
CGGCCGCGGCTCCAGGACGGAATGAAACAGGAATGTCCGCCGGCATCGCCGCCGCCCATCGTGATCAGGATATCGTCCGGCGACAGGCCGCGATGGACGAAATCGGGGGCGACCAGTGCATGCGCCTCGGCATCATGCTGCTTGTCGTATTCGCTCTGGCGATATTTACCCACGCTTCGCATGCCGTCCACCGACCGCCTTGCCCGCACGAACAGGAACGACTGGGCGCCCTGGCGGGTCCAGCCGGCATCGGCCAGAATGCGCATGTGCTCGGGCGCCAGAACCACCGCGCTCTGGCCCAATGTGATGCAGCCGTAATTGGCCATGGCGTCGGCGACCGAGCCGAGGATCTCCTCGGGCGTGCTGCCGCCGTGGTTCTCGACATTGCAGAAGCCGCCGCCGGCGAAGGCCGTCACGCTGGACACGCCTGGCGGATAGCCCTGTGCCTCGCACAGCAGGGGCCAGGGATTGCCGCGCGCGCGTTCCGCGATGCAGAAGCTGGACTTGCCCGGATTCCCCTGGGTCGACTTGTCGGAAATGCCGGGGATCATCTGGAAGACGTTGCGCAGGATCAACCGCGTGGCCCGGCCGATCGTCGCGTTGGCGCGGTTGCCGGGGCCGAACAGGTTCACGTCGGCGTTCATGCCGATATCGTCGGCGTACGAGCCGCTGACGATCAGCAACGGTGCCGATCCGCCGGTGCTGGCGGTGGAGCCGTGAAAATTGAAATCCGGCTTGTCCATCGCCTCGAACGCGGCCACCAGAACCGGGAAGTATTCCGGCAGGCAGCCAGCCATCACGGCGTTGACGGCCGCAGCGTGCACGGTCAACTGCAATCCGGTGGCGGGGTGGGAGCAGATCACCGCCTCCGGCGGGCGGCCCTCGAACGCCAGCATCGCCCCCACACGCTCCACCACGGGCGGGATCACCGGCAATCCGTCGGTCCAGCCCTGCGCGTAGCAATAGTCGATGGCCGCCAGCAGGTCGTCGGGCACGTCGTGGATGCGCGGCACATCAAGCGGCATGGTCCTGGCCTTCCGTTCCGTCAGGCGGTTGGTCCGGCGGGGCATCGCGCCGCCGGAAATACACAGCAGACTGGCGTGAGCTTGTCATGGATCGGGGAACCGCGGCAAACATCCGCAGGGCTCCGCCCGAACCTGTGCCACGGCGGACCGACCGGTGCGAATATGGCGACCTCCATCGGGCGTGGCAAAGTTGATCAAGGACTACTCCAAGCCGCCTACTGATTGACTCGCAAAAGAACGGAAGGCCAGGGCTTTGCCCTCGCGGCGCGAAGCCGCACCGACGGGGACCCACCAAAGGCCGACGGCCTTTGGAAACCCATTTATTCCCTTGCACTTAAGGTCCAGGGGCTTGGCCCCGGGTGGGTCCTGGGCGAAGCCCTGGCCTTAGGAGTAGTGACGAAGGCGCTGGTCCAGCCGGCCGACCATGAGGGCAACGATCGCGTTGCTCACGGCACCGCGCCCGCTTGGGTGTTGTCGCCGGCCTCGCGCAGCAGGAAGTCGGCACAGCGTTCACCGATCATGAACGACGGGGCGTTGGTGTTCGACGACACCATCGTCGGCATCACCGAGGCATCGGCCACGCGCAGCCCCTTGATGCCACGCACGCGCAATTGGGTGTCGACCACGGCCATGTCGTCGTGCCCCATCTTGCAGGTGCCGACGGGGTGGTAGGAGGTAGCGCCGAGCTTGGCGATATGGGCAAGCAGCGCCTCGTCGGACTGCGCCTCGGGCCCCGGGCGGACCTCGCGCACGATCAGCGCGGCCAGCGCCGGCTGGGCGGCGATGTGGCGGGCCAGGCGCAGGGCGGCGATGGATGTCGTTATGTCGCGTGGATCGGCGAGGTAGTTGGCCGCGATCGCCGGCGGCGCCTCGGGGTCGGCGGACGTGATATGGATCGAGCCGCGCGATTCCGGGCGCAGCGCGAAGGTGCCGATGCCGAAGCCTGGGAACTTGTCGAGCACGAGCTTGTTGGCGTGGCGCGGGTCCTCGGCCGACAGGTTGTGCATCTGGATCTTCACGTCCGGCCGATCCAGCGCCGGATCGGTCTTGGCCAGGGCGTGGACGGTGGCGGTGCAGGCGGCCATGTGGCCGTCGCGGCGCACAAGGTATTGCAGGCCCATCCAGGCCTGGCGCAGCGGATTGCCCAGGATGTCGTTAAGGGTGATCGGGCGGGTGCACTCGAACGATACGCGGGTATGCAGGTGGTCGCGGCAATTCTCGCCGACGCCGGGCAGGTGGGCGACGCAGGCGATGCCGTGCTCGGCGAGGCGTTCGCGGTTCCCGATGCCCGAGAGTTCGAGAAGTTGCGGGCTCTGCACTGCGCCGGCGCAAACGACGACCTCGCGGCGCGCGCGGGCGATCTTGCGCCGGCCTTGGGCCAGGAATTCCACGCCGGTGGCGCGGCCGTTCTCGATCACGATGCGATGGACGCGCGCGCCGCCGCGGATGTCGAGGTTGGCGCGGCCCTTGGCGGGGTTGAGATAGGCCTCGCGGCCGCCCATGCGCAGGCCGCTCCTTGTGTTGGTCTGAAGATAGCCGACGCCTTCGTACTGGGCGGCGTTGTAGTCCGCCGTGGCCGGGATGCCGGCTTCGATGCAGGCCTGGTGGAACGCATCGCCCAGGGTGTTCGCGCCGGCGTCGCTGATATGCACGGGGCCGTCGCGGCCGCGGGTGGCACCGCCGCCGGCATAGGATTCGATGCGCTTGAGGGTGGGCAGGACGTCATCGTAGCCCCAGCCCTCGCAGCCGCCATCGCGCCAGTTGTCGTATTCCGCCGGTTCGCCGCGAACCCAGAGCATGCCGTTGACGGTGGACGACCCACCCATGACGCGGCCGCGCGGCCAGAACATCCGGCGCCCGTTCAAGGCGCCCTGCGGCTCGGTATGGAAGCGCCACAGGCTACGTTCGGAGAGCAGGACGTAGCCGGCACCGAGCGGGACCTTCAGCCAGAGCCACTGGTCGTCCTCGCCGGCCTCCAACAGCAGCACGCGGTGCCGGCCGCTCTGGCTCAGCCGGGCGGTGATGGCGCTGCCGGCGGAGCCGCCCCCGACGACAATGTAGTCGTACTCTCCGTCGGCCGCGGGGCTGCTCATCACATCATTCCTTGACGCCACCGGCGGCGAGGCCGCGCACCAGGTAATTGCGGACCAGCATCGAGAACAACACCACCGGCAGCATCACCATCGTGCCAGCGGCGGCGATGCGGCCCCATTCCCAGCCGGTGTATTGAATGAAGTTGACGATCGCCACCGGCGCGGTGGAGGCATTGGTGCGGGTCAGCACCAGGGCATAGAAGAAATCGTTCCACGACAAGATGAAGCAGATCACCGCGGTGGCTGCCAGGCCGGGTGCGGACAAAGGCAGGGTGACGCGCCAAAATGCCTCCCACACGCCGCAGCCGTCGATCCAGGCGGCCTCCTCCAGCTCGCGCGGCACGCTGTCGAAATAGGGCTGCATCATCCAGATCACCAAGGCGAGGTTGAAGGTGAGATAGACGATGATCAGGCCGATCAGCGTGTCGGACAGGCCCAGAAAGCGGTAGGCGAGAAAAAATGGGATGGTGAAGGCGATCGGCGGCGCCATGCGGGTGGCCAGGATCCACAGCGCGATGCCGCGCGAGGAACGGAAGGCGCCGCGCGACAGGGCGTAGGAGGCGGGCACGCCGAGCACCAGGGCCAGCACGGTGGAGGCCACCGAGGTGATGATGCTGTTCACGAACGAGGCCGGAAAGGCGCCGGCCCACAGCGCCTTGTAGTGGGCGAAGGTCGGGTTGAAGAGCAGGTCGTAGCCGAAAATGTCGGCATTCGGCCGGAACGACATCTGCACCAGCCAGCCGAACGGGAACAACACCACCAGCAGCAGCAAGATGGTGAAGCCGTCGCCAACCCGGTTGCGGTGGCGGGTGAACCAGCCAACACGGCTGCGCGATGCGGCCATGTCAGCGTGCCCCGGCCCGTGGGGTGCCGGTCAGGCGATCGATCGCCCAGCTCAGCACGAAGATCCCCACCACCATCAGGGTGGCGATCGCGCTGCCATAACCCCATAGCGAGAAGGTGAATGCCTGGCGATAGGCGTAGTAGTTGGTCACCTGGGTCACATCGCCGGGGCCGCCATCGGTCAGCACGAAGATCAGCGGGAACGCCTTGATGCTGTCGATCAGACGGAAGATGCCGGCGACCACCAGGGTTTGCTGGATGTATGGGAAGATCACATAGCGGAACATCTGCCAGTCGTTGGCCCCGTCGATCCGCGCGGCCTCGATGGGGGCTGCTGGAACCATCTGCAACGCCGCCAGCACCATCAGCATGGTGAAGGGGAACCACTCCCAGGTCTCGGCGATGACAATGGCGGTCAAGGCGAGGTTGGGGTTGGTGATGAGCGAGCCGACCGGCAGGCCGATGAACTCCATCAGCCGGTGGAACGGGCTGATATCCACGGCATACATCACCCGCCATAGCAGGCCGACGACGATCGGCGGCAGCACCATCGGGATGAGAAAGCCTGAGCGGGCGAACTGGCGCACTTTGCCGCCGCCGTTGAGCAACAGCGCTACGCCGAGCCCGATCAGCAGCTGGGCGATCACCGTGGCCATCGAGAGTTTTGCCTGCACCCAGGCCGAGCGGCTGAAGCGCGGATCGTCGAGCAGATCGCTGTAGTTGGCCAGCGGCGTGCTGAAATCCCAGGCGGACTCGGGCAGGGTGAGGTTCAGCGGGGTCAACGAGGTCAGCACCAGGTAGATCGCCGGCGCGATGGTGATCAGCGCCAGCACCAGCAACGCCGGCGCCAGCCCCAGTTGGAAGGCATGGCGCCGCTGCGCGTCCCAGCCGGTCATGGCAGGGGTCTCGTCATCGCCGCGCGCAGTGCCGCCCTTCGATGCACGCTTCCGGCAAGCCCGCCGCCACCGCCGGCTACAGCCGCACCCCGGCGCGCTTGAGGTCGGCGATGGCGTTGGCCTGGGCCAGGGCGAAGGCTTCCTTGGCCTTCATCTGGCCGGAGACGACGCTGCTGATCGCCTGGTTGATCTGCGCGTTGACCTGCGGATAGACGTGCACGGTGCGATATTTCATGTAGCCGGATTCCGACAGCGCAATGGAATCGAGGAACATCTTGCCGGTGTCCACGCCGTTGATGACCATCCGGCCCTTGTAGGCGGGCGAGTTCAGCAGCGACGTGCGGGTGACCGAGCCGAGCCCGTGGCGCTCCACCATGCGGCCGACCAGCTCCTTGGACATCGACCACTTGATGAATTCCCAGGACGCATCCTTGTTCTTGGCGCCGATCGGAATGCCCCACCCATGCGACGCGACGCCGGGGAAGCGCCCCTTCGGGCCCTTCGGCAGCATCGAGAAGTTGGATGTCGCGGTGACCTTGCTGCCCTCGGCGCCGAGCAGGGCGGCGAAGGCGTGGTTCATCGGCGAATAGTTCGTCCGCCCGGCCCGCATCGCCTCGTTGACCTGGTCGTAGGTATAGCCGGCGGCGGCCTGCGGTCCGTAGGAATTGACCAGCTTGGCGAAGAACTCGGCGGCCTGCGCGACCTCGGGTGTGTTCAGTGTCGGCATCAGGTCGTCGGGCGCGTTGCGGAAGATGCTGCCGCCGAAGCCCTGGAGGAAGGGGATGAAGGTCCAACCCCAATGGTTCTCCACGATATAGGCGGCCACGTTGTCCTTCTTGTTGATCAGCGCCATGGCGCGGTCGAGCTCGTCGAAGGTGTCGGGCATGCCCAAACCCTCGGCCTTGAGCAGGTCGAAGCGCGAGGAGGCAGCCATCAGCACGTCGGAGATCCACGGAATGCCGTAGATCGCGCCCGTCTTGTCGCGCATCGGCGCCACCGAGCCGGCCAGCAGGTCGGCAGCGTCCCAATCGGCGGGGGTCTTGTTGGGGTCGTTGAGGAAGCCGTCCAGCGGCGTCATCCAGCCGGCGCCGATCCAGCGGCTGGTGAAGATGAAGGTGACGTTGAGCACGTCGTACCCGCTGCCCTTGGTCGACAATTCGAGGTCGGCGCGCTGGTTGTAGACCGGGAAGCCCGGCGTGTCGTAGTTCACCTTGATGCCGGTCCGCTCGGTGAATTCCGGCAGGTATTGGCCAAGCAACGTCGGGTAGGTGGCGCTCCAGCACGAGATGTTGAGCGTAACGCCGTCGAACGGCTTCCTGCCGCCCTGCGCGGCGCCTTGCCAGAGGCGAGGGAGAACGGCACGAGCAGCGATCCTGTTCCGGCCCGAACCAGGCCGCGGCGGGTCAGATTGAGATGTGGCGTGCGCATGGTGTCCTCCGTTTCTGGTTCGGACGTGTCGCCGCGGCCTGCGCCGTGCCCCGTCCGGTTTTTTTCGTTGCGCCGGCCGTGCACCGGACCCATTCCGAAAAATGAGTATGCGCATATTGGCGGAACATGCCCAGGGTTGCGCAAGGGCCTCGGCAGAACGGTACCCATCACCGCCCGGAATGGGTGCCGCGCTGCGTCTGTGCGCGCCCTTGGCCCAATGCCCGCCGGCCCCGCGAAGTCGCGGTCCTGGCGCGGCCGGCACCGTCGCGCGACGGGCCAAGCCCCTGGACCTTATAAATGGGTTTCCAAAGGCCGCCGGCCTTTGGTGGGTCCAGGGCGAAGCCCTGGCCATGCCTTGTTTCTATCGGTGAATCACA
>JBBQOT010000122.1:0-7453 GCA_038331165.1 Acetobacterales bacterium | reverse complement strand
AGCGCCTCTGGACTCCATTTGTTTAAGTGTTGTTTGGGGCAGGGGGCCATCACGGGGGGTGAAACATCCCGCTGGCCCCCTTCCCCAAACAACACTCAAGTCAGGGGTTCCAAGGGCGACGGCCGTCGCGCGAAGGCGCGCTCCGGACTTGGTGGGGTCGAGGGGCGAAGTCCCCGCCTTGCTTATTCCGCCTCAGGCCCTTACTGATCGATCGGCGGGTCGACCGGGCAGAAGGCCTCGATCACCGCGATGAAGCCGGCGGGGTCGTCGGCGTGCAGCCAGTGGCCGGCGTTCTTCAGGGTCACAAAGCGGGCGGCAGGGAACAGAGCGCTGATGGCCGGCCGATGTTCTGGGCGGAGGTAGTGCGAGCGGGCGCCGGCCAGGAACAGGGTGGGGCCGGCAAAGGGTGGCGCGGCGATCCCAGGCCAGCCTTGAATGTCGCCTATGCCGGCGATGATCGCGTCCAGCCCAATGCGCCACTGCGGCTGGGCTCCGAGGCGCAAGTTGGACAGCAGGAAGGCCCGCTCGCCACCATCAGGGATGGTCGCAGCGAGGACGGCGTCGGCCTTGGCGCGCGTGAGGCCGGGATCAAGCTTCAGGTCGCGCATGGCCGCGGCGTAGGTGATCAGGTGCGGCCGGTAGGCGATCGGGGCGATATCGGCAACACAGAGGCGGATGACGGCATCGGGGTGGGTGAGGGCGAGGGCCATGGCGGCCTTGCCCCCCATGGAGTGGCCGAGCACGGCACACGGCAATACGCCGAGTGCGGCCAGCGTGGTGTGCACATCCTCCGCCATGGTCCGGTAGTCCATGCCCGGAGCATGCGCGCTGGCGCCGTGGTTGCGCAGATCGAGCGCGATGACACGGCGACCACCGAGCGCCAGGCTTCGCTGGATGGCGCCAAAATTTCCCGATTGACCGAACAGGCCGTGCAGCAGAACCAGAGGTCGGCCCTCGCCGCGCGTTGTGGCATGCAGGATCAATGCCTTCGCTCCGGAATGACGGAGACGGCAACCCCACCGAGGATCAGCGCGGTCCCGAGGATGAGGTCTAGACCGAGCGCCTCGCCGAGCCAAAGCGTGGCGAGAATGAGGCCGACCGCCGGAGTCATGAGGAAGCCGACCGAGGCAACGACTACTGGCAGATGGACCATGGTGAGCAGGTAACACCACGTCCCGATCGGACCAGCAACCGCGCCGACATAGGCGAGCGCGGTGAATGCGGGACCGTTCCAGCGTCCGGGTGGTTCCATCGCCAGTGCGAACGGCAGCAGCACCAGGCTCGCGAGCCCGAAGGACCAGGGCAGGAGCTGGACCATCGACAGCGTGGGCGGGCGCAGTCGGATCACCAGCATCGGCACCCCCACGGCCGCGGCGGCGACCAGCAGGAAGCCATGGCCGAGCAACACGCCGGTTGCTGCCCAATTGATCGACCAGGGGCCGATCAGCAGGGCAATGCCGGCCAGCCCAAGGGCCACCGCAATCCAGCGCCGGCGCGGCACGACCTCGCGCAACAGCAGAACCGACGCCGGGACAGTGAAGACGATGGTGACCGAGGTGATAATCGAGGTGCGGCCGGCCTGGACCCAGACCAAGGCGAGGTGGACGCAGATGAAGAACAGGGCGAGCTGGCACAGCGCAACGGCCAGGAAAAACGGCATGTCGCGGCGCGTGGGAATAGCGAGACGGCGCATCGCCAGCATCAGTATCAGCGTCACGACGGTCGACAGCGCGGTACGGCCGAGGGCGAACCAGACCGGTGCCGCGCCCTGGCCGATCGCCTCCTTGGTGACGGGCCATGCGCTGCTGAACAGCAATACGGCGCCGGCCAGCGGCAGAACGCCGCGCCAGGTGACCTTCCGGGTCACGCCAGGGTCAGTTGGCGACTGTGAGCATGATCTTGCCGATATGGGCGCTGCTTTCCATCAGCACATGCGCCTGCGCAGCCTCCGCCAGCGGGAATGTGGCATGGATGACCGGGGCGCACTGGCCCTGGTCGAGCAGCGGCCAGACCTTGCTATGCAGTTCAGCGGCGATGGCGCCCTTTTGCGCCGTGGTGCGTGGCCGCATTGTCGAGCCGGTGACGGTGAGCCGGCGGGTCATGATGGGAGTGAGGTCCATGCCGTCGAATTTTGCCCCGCCAAGGAAGGCAATGAGGACCAGGCGACCATCGATGGCGAGGGCGCGGATATTGCGCGGGAAATAGGCGGCGCCGACCATGTCGAGGATAACGTCAACCCCGCGCCCGTCGGTGAGCGTCTTGATCTCGGCGCCGAAATCCTGGGTGCGGTAGTTGATGGCGGCGGCGGCGCCGAGCCGGACGCAGGCGGCGACCTTCTCGTCGGAACCGGCGGTGGCATAGGCGGTGGCGCCGAAAGCCCGCGCGAGTTGGATGGCGGTGACGCCGATACCTGACGTTCCGCCATGGATCAGCACATGCTCGCCGGCGGTAAGACGGCCCGACATGAACATGTTGGCCCAGACGGTGAAGAAGGTCTCGGGCAACGCCGCGGCCCGCACGGCATCGTAGCCCTTGGGCCATGCGAGCGTCTGGGCCTCCGGCGCCGTGCAGTATTCGGCATAGCCTCCGCCGTTGGTCAGTGCACAGACGCGATCGCCAACCCTGAAGGCGCGCACGGCCGCGCCGACGGCAACGACTTCGCCGGCGACTTCAAGGCCGATGATCGGGCTTGCGCCGGGCGGCGGCGGATAGGCTCCGCTGCGTTGGGCGACATCGGGGCGGTTCACCCCGGCGACCTGCACGCGGATCAGCACCTCGTCAGACTTCGCGGTGGGGACGGGGGCGGAACCAGGGCGCAGCACCTCGGGGCCGCCTGGCTGGGCGGCTTCGATCATCTGCATTGTGGCCGGGAGCGTCATGGGCAGATCCTCTGGCAGCATTGGCAGGTGCGGCCACCGAGCGCCGGGCGCGGTGACTCGGTTGCGGGCAGGGTAGAGCCAATGTGCCGACGGGGCTATGCGTTGCCCGGGCTGGCCCACAGCATGTGATCCCAGGCTGCCCAGGACGCGAGCGCTTCGCGCCGGTCGGGCGGATTCTTGGCAACCACGAACGATGTGGCCAGGCGCAACGAGAGTAGCCTTGCTGTCGAGACGACGATGAGCGCTCTGCTTGCCCATTGCGAGACCGGCAAGACCATGACGGCAGGGATCGCCGCACCCGACCGCCAGCGAACGCCGCGCCCGTGGTTGCCGCCGCAGCGGCAAGCTGTAGTCTCGCTGACATGACCACACTCGACCCGATCACCGCCGAGCTGTTCCGCAATGCCATCGTCGCGATCGGCGACGAGATGGCGCTGACCATCTATCGCGCCGCCTATTCCGGCGTGTTGAAAAACAACATGGACTATTCGACTGCCATTTGCGATCCCAGCGGGCGGTTGGTGGCGCAGGGGCTCTCCCTGCCGGGGCATCTATGTTCGATCCCCATCGCGCTGCAATCTTGCCTGCGACATTTTGCCGACGATATCGCCGAGGGCGACGTGCTGTGCATGAACGATCCGTACGACGGCGGTATGCACTTGCCGGACATCTTCGTGTTCCGGCCCATCTGGGTTGAGGGAACGATCGTGGCCTGGGCGGCAACGATTTGCCACCACACCGATGTCGGCGGGCGTGTACCGGGCTCGAACGCATCGGACAGCACCGAGATTTACGCCGAAGGGCTTCGCATCCCGCCGGTGAAACTGCATGAGCGCGGTGTGCCGAACGCGACGCTGCTGCGCATCCTGGATCGCAACGTGCGGATGCCCGCGCGGGTGATGGGCGACTTGCGAGCGCAGTTGGCGGCCTGTGAAATCGCGGCGCGTGGGGTGCGGGATTTAGTGAGACGCCACGGCGAGAACGCGTTCCGCGCGCTGGTCGAAGAAACGATGGACCACAGCGAGAGGCTGGCGCGGGCGTGCTTGGCGGAGCTGCCGGACGGGGAGGCGACATTCATCGACTGGATCGACGATGATCAGATCGATGCTGGCAAGCCGATCAAGCTCGTCTGCACCGTGCGCAAGCAGGGCGAGCGGATGGTGATGGACTGGACCGGTTCAAGCCCACAGGTGAAGGGGGCGATCAACAATACCTGGAGCTACACCGCAGCGGCCTCGTTCACCGCGGTGAAGTGCATCCTGCGCGAGAACATGCCGAACAATGACGGGGTTTTTCGCTGCATCGAGGTGATTGCACCACCGGGCACGATCACCCACGGGGTTCTGCCGGCAGCCTGTGCGGCGCGCGGGCTGACCGGGTTTCGCTGCGCCGATGCGGCGTTCGGGGCCTTGGCGATGCTGTATCCCGATCGGGTGTTCGCCGCCTCGGACGGCGGCAATACCGGCATCACCATCGGCGGCTACGACGCTGACAGGAAGCCATTCATCTATGTGGATTTCCTGTCGGGCGCCTGGGGCGCGCGTCCCTGGGCAGACGGCCTGGAAGGCAACACCAACATGTTCGCCAACATGGCGAGTTTCTCCATCGAGGTGATCGAGGCGGAGAACCCGCTGGAAGTGCTGGACTACGAGATGCTGCCAGATACCGCAGGCCCGGGGCTGTATCGTGGCGGGGTCGCCCTGCGGCGGACTTGGCGGATGCTGGAGGGGGAAGGGATGCTCCAGGTGCGGGCAGACCGCGCGACGCACCGGCCGTACGGGTTGTGGGGCGGCGGCCCTGGGGCGCCGAGCAGGAACGTCCTCAATCCCGGACCGAAAGCGCAGCCGCTGCATGCCAAGCTCACCATGACGCTGCACCGGGGAGAAGTGTTTCGCCACGAGTTGCCGGGGGCGGGCGGCTGGGGCGATCCGATGGCGCGCGACCTGGCGGCGGTGGAGAAGGACTTGCGCGATGGGCTGGTGACCCTTGAGGGGGCCGCACGGGACTACGGGGTGATCGCTGCGGGTGACCCGCCGGTGGTCGATGCGGCGGCGAGCGCGGTGTTACGGGCGCGGCTGCGGGTGGAACGCCCGAAGGCACCGGATGTGGCGTGGCAGCCTTTGCATGAATGGCGGGGCTAGCACGATGCGCATCGGGGTGGATATCGGCGGGACGTTTACCGACCTGGTGGCGATTGCGGCCGATGGGACGATCAGCACCCACAAGACGGCATCGACGCCGGCGGATTATTCGCTGGGAATCGAAACCGGCCTGCTGGCGCTGCTGGGGGCGGCGGGTGGTGCCGGCGTGACCGAGGTGCTGCATGCCACGACCGTCGGGTCGAACACCATCCTGGAGGGCAAGGGGGCGCGCACGGCGCTGATCACCACACGCGGATTCCGCGACGTGCTGGAGATCCGCGACCTGCGGATGCCCAAGTTGTACGACATGGCGTGGACCAAGCCGCCGGCGCTGGTGGAGCGGCGGCTGCGGCTGGAGGTGGTGGAGAAGATGCGGCCCGACGGCAGCGTGGCGGTGCCGCTCGACCACGCCAGCCTGGCAGCCGCCATCGATTTCCTGCGCCGTGAACGGGTGGCGAGCGTGGCGGTATGCCTGCTGCACAGCTACGCCAATCCGGCGCATGAGAAGGCGATCGTCGCGGCACTGGCCGCGGCGCTGCCGGGGGTGGCGGTGACGGCGAGCCACGCCCTGCTGCCCGAAATCAAGGAATACCCGCGCACCTCCACCACCGTGGTGAATGCCTATATCCAGCCGGTGGTGCGGGCCTACCTGACGGCGCTGCAGGCGCGGCTGGCGACGCTGGGGATTTCGGCGCCGCTGCACCTCATGCAGAGCAATGGCGGGCTGGCGTCGGCCGCTACGGCAGCGGAGGCGCCGGCGCGGATCGTGGAGAGCGGGCCGGCGGCGGGCGTGGTCGGGGCGGCGGCATTGGCCGCAAGGCTAGGGCTGGACCGGGCGATCACCTTCGACATGGGCGGCACCACGGCCAAGGCGGGCGTGGTGGAAGGCGGCCAGGTACTGCGCGCCGAGGCGATGGAGGTCGGCGCCGGGGTGATGGCGGGGGCCCGCCTGTTGGTGGGGGCGGGCTATATGCTGAAGCTGCCAGCCATCGACCTGGCGGAGGTGGGGGCGGGCGGCGGATCGATCTGTCGGATCGACGCGGCCGGGGCGCCGAAGGTGGGGCCGCATTCGGCCGGGGCCGATCCGGGGCCGGTGTGCTACGGGCGCGGCGGCACCGAGCCGACGATCACCGACTGCAACCTGGTGCTGGGGTATCTCGACCCGGCGGGGTTGGTGGGTGGGACGTTGACGCTGGATGCCGCAGCGGCGCGGGCGGCGGTGGCGGAGAAGCTCGCCAAGCCACTGGGGCTGTCGGTGGAGGAAGCGGCACACGGCATGCTGCGCGTGGTCTCGGCCACCATGATGCGCGCCATCCGGGCGGTGACGGTGGAGCGCGGGCGGGATGCGCGCGATTTTCCGATCGTGGCCTTCGGTGGCAATGGGCCGCTGTTCGCGGCAGGAATCGCGGCCGATCTGGGCGTGCGGGAGATCATCGTGCCGCCGATGCCGGGGCTGTTCAGCGCGTTTGGGTTGCTGATGGCCGACACCGAGCACCATGCCACGCGATCGCTGCGGCTGCGTGTGTTCGGGGCAGAACCGTCAATGCTGCAACAGGCGCTGGACGGGTTGGTGGCGGAGGGGCAAGCGCGGCTGGCGGCCGATGGCTTCGCGCCCGCGGCACGCGAGATGCGGCTGGGTGCGATGGTGCGCTATGTTGGACAGTCGAGCGAGATTGCCGTCGATCTGCCCATGGCCGATGCGGCAACGGTGCTGGCGGCACTGCCGGGCGCCTTCGCTGCCGAGCATGAGCGGACCTATGGGTTCCGCGCGCCGGCGGAGGAACCGGTGGAACTGATGGCGCTGTCGCTCATCGCGCGCGGCATTCCGGATATGCCACGGCTGCCGCAGCGGATTGCCCCACGGCCGGCGGTGGCGATGCAACCGAGGCGGGCCTGGTTTCCAGGACAGGGCTGGACTGAAACGACGGTGCTGGACCGCGCCGACCTGGTGGCCGGGGCGCGGCACGGGCCGCTCATCGTGCAGGAGTACGACGCCACCTGTCTGGTACCACCCGGCATGGCCGCATCGGTCAACGACTTCGGCGCCATAACGCTAACGCGCGCCGCCGGATAACCGGACGGCGCGCGGGGCGCAGGCTGTCCGCGCCCAGGGGCACGGAACAAGCGGTCAGTGCAGGGTGCGGCGGCGACGGGCGAGGCCAAGGCCGATGAGGCCGACAGCGATCAGCGCCATCGACGCCGGCTCGGGCACCGAAGTGTCGGTATTGCCGCTGGAACCGGGCAGCAGGGTTACCAAGCGCTGGGTGGTGCCCAGCGGATTGGGGTCGAGCGTCACAATCTGCATCGTGTTGCTCGCCTTCCACTGCACATTTCCGGGGTTGGCGACATTTGCGATGAACATGTCCGCCAGCGAGTTGATCGATGCCCCATTGCCGGAGAGACTCATGACGAATGTCGGCACCACCGTCTTCC
>JBBQOT010000121.1:0-7457 GCA_038331165.1 Acetobacterales bacterium | reverse complement strand
GTGGCGATAAACGGGGTGAAGCTTTCGCCGGCGACGTTGCTGGCGCAGTTGAACGAGTTCGGGCGGGTGAACGGGATTGGGCGGCTGGACCTGGTGGAGAACCGGTTTGTCGGCATGAAGTCGCGCGGGGTGTATGAGACGCCGGGGGGCACGATTCTGCTGGCGGCGCATCGCAGCATTGAGAGCATCACGCTGGACCGGGAGGCGGCGCATTTGAAGGATTCGATCATGCCGCGCTATGCGGAGCTGATCTATAACGGGTTCTGGTTCTCGCCGGAGCGGCGCATGTTGCAGGCGTTGATCGACGAGAGCCAGAAAAGCGTCACTGGCACGGTGCGGATGAAGCTGTACAAGGGCAATGTGTCCTGCATTGGGCGGGAAAGCCCGAACAGCCTTTATTCGATGAAGGTGGTGACGTTCGAGGACGACCAGGGAGCGTATGACCAGTTCGACGCCCAGGGGTTCATCAAGTTGAACGCGCTGCGCCTTCGCCTGGGGGCGATGGCCGGCCGCAAAGGGGGAAGTCTGTGATGGCTATTTCGATGTATTCGGCGAGCGTGCCGATGATGAAGACGCTGCTGGGCGCGCTGTCGGGCGTGCTGGACAAGGGTGCGGCGTTTGCGGCGGCGAAGAATGTCGACCCCGCGGTGCTGGCGAATGATCGGCTGGCGCCGGACATGTTTCCGCTGTGGCGGCAGGTCCAGATCGCGTGCGACATGGCGCGCGGTGGTGCGCTGCGGCTGGCGGGGCACGAGGTTCCGACGCTGCCGGACGTGGAGCCGAATTTCGATGCGATGAAGGCGCGTATTGCCGAGACGCTGGCGGTGATCGACGGGATTGCGGAAGGCGAGATTGCCGGCAGCGAAGAGCGCACGGTGGTGTTGAAGATGCGCGCGGGCGAGGTGGAGTTTACCGGGCTGCGTTATCTGACCGGGTTTGTGATTCCGAATGTGACGTTCCATTGTGGGGCGGCGTATAACATTTTGCGCCACAACGGCGTGGAGATTGGCAAGCGGGACTTCCTGGGCGCGTTCTGAACCGCGGTTGTCGCGCCACGGACCGGTCGGGGGCGACCCCGACCGGTTGGTGGCCGCATGATTTCAAGCAGCCGAATGATTGACAGATTTTAGATGACAAAGGCCAGGGCTTTGCCCTGGACCCACCAGGGGCCGAGCCCCTGGACCTCATATTATTGAGATAACACGGGTCGTGGCCGGGGTCCGGCTCGCCGGCGAGGTTCCTGCCAAGGCCGAAGTGCGCACGTTTGACACCCCACGCCGGGGTGCCTTCACCTGCACCATGACACCCACGCAAGCGAAGGAGGTTTCTATTTAGACGATCCGGGCTTCGAAGGGTGGTAGCAGGTCGGGGCTTTCGAATTCCAGCACCCACAGGTCGGGGTCGAAGCCGGTTTGGCGGGTGACGTAGGCGTCGGCGGTGGCCTGGTCTACCGGAGTGGGGCCGGTGGCGCGCAGCCAGGCGGGTTCGCCTTCGGCGGTGCGGATTTGGGAGAGGACGGCGAGGCCGAGTTTGCCGTGCAGCACGACCAGGATGCCACCGGAATCGGGATCGCCCTTGCGCAGGACGGCGCCGTAGCGGCCGCTGCCGTTGCCCATGCGGAGCGCCATCGACACCCAGATGCCGGCCTTGACCCTTGCTTCAGGCATGGGGGGCTTCAGGCATGGGGCGCTTCAGGCATGCGCGCTGCTGCCGCCATCGACCACGATGGTTTGGCCGGTGATGCTGCCGGCGCCGGCGCGGGCCAGGAAGGCGACGGTGTCGGCCACTTCCCACGGCGAGGCGATGCGGCCGACCGGCACGCTGGCGGCGGCTTGTTCAGCAGTGATGCCGATTTCGGCGTAGCGCTGGGCGGCCATGTCGGTGTCGACCCAGCCGGGGCAAATGGCGTTGACGGTGATGCCGCGGGGGGCGGCCTGCATGGCCATGGCGCGGGTGAGGCCGACCAGACCGTGCTTGGCGGCGACGTAGGCGGGTTGGTCGGGCACGCCGCGCAGGCCGAGGACGGAGGCGATGTTGACGATGCGCCCGGTACGGTCGGGCAGGCGGGCCAGGGCGGCGCGGCTGCAATACCAGGCGCCGGTGAGGTTGGTGGCCAGGATGGCGTGCCACAGGGCGTCGTCGGGGTCGTTGTTCTGGGCGCCGGCGAGGCCGGCGTTGTTGACCAGGAGGTCGAGCTTGGGGAGGGCGACGAAGAACCCGTCGACGGCGGTGCGGTCGGTGATGTCGAGCTTTTGGTAGGTGATATGCCAGGGGAGGTCGGCTTGTGGGGTCCGGGCGGCAGCAATGACGGAAAAGCCGTCGGCGACGAGGCGGCGGGCGATGGCCAGGCCGATGCCCCTGGTGCCGCCGGTGACGACGGCGAGGCGGGTGGTGGGGCCGTTCATGCTGCTGTGGTTCCGCCATCGACGGGGAAGATTACGCCGGTGACGAAGCTGGCGGCGTCGGACGCGAGGAAGGCGATGGCGGCGGCGATCTCGGCGGGGGCGGCGAAGCGTTTCATGGGCACGGCGCTGGTGTAGGCGCTGGTGGAGCTGGTGGGGAAGCGGTCGGGGTATTTTGCCGCAAGTTGGCCGATGACCTGGCCGAGCATGACCGTGTCGGTGCTGCCCGGGGCGATGGCGTTCACCCGGATGCCGTGGCCGGCCC
The DNA here is from genome assembly GCA_038331165.1 of Acetobacterales bacterium. Classification (GTDB taxonomy): domain Bacteria; phylum Pseudomonadota; class Alphaproteobacteria; order Acetobacterales; family Acetobacteraceae; genus CAMDGX01. The sequence goes on along the minus strand of JBBQOT010000121.1, from coordinate 4,790 downwards.
AGTCGAGGGCGGCCGAGCGGGAGAGTTGGGCGAGGGCCGCCTTGCTGGCGCCGTAGGCGGCCGAGAGCGGCTTGCCGATCAGTGCCTGGTCGGAGGCGACGTTGATGATGGTGCCTTTGCGGCGGGCGATCATGCCGGGGAGGACGGCGCGCATCAGGGCGTAGGGGGCGAGAAAGTTGATGGCGAAGACGCGCTGGAGGTCGGCGAGGTCGGTTTCCAGCACGCTGCCGAGCACGGTGATGCCGGCGCAGTTGACCAGGATGTCGACCGGGCCGGTGGCGGCGATCAGGGCGGCGGCGCGGGCCTCGACGGTGGCGATGTCGGACAGGTCGAAATCGGGCAGGTCGAGGCCGATCACCTCGGCGCCGTCGGCGGCGAACAGGGCGGCGACCGCGCCGCCGATGCCGCCGCGATGGCCGGTGACCAGGGCACGCCGGCCGGCCAGGCCATAGCGGATGTCGGTGGGGGCGATGCTCATGGCCGCAGAGTTGGCGCAGTGCTTCACAAAGGCAAGGCCGCTTGCTCTCGACAAGCCCCCGTGAGAACCAACATGCTGGAGCGCCGGGCGGATATGGGCGCGTGAAGTGGGGACCGAGGGATGAAACTGCGCACCATCGCGATTGCGGCGTTGCTGGCGGCCGGGTGTTTGGCGCCCGGTGCCGCGCCGGCCCAGGAACGCGTGACCTTCGGGCTCGACTGGGTGGCCGAGGCGGAGTACGGCGGCTATTATCAGGCGGTGGCGACAGGGCTTTATGCCAAGCGCGGCTTGGTGGTGACGATCCGCCAGGGCGGGCCGCAGGTGAACCACATGCAGCTGATGATCGCGGGATCGCTTGACTTCAACCTGGCCGGCGGGCGCGCCATCGAGTTCGCCGCCGAGGGGCTGCCATACATGGCGGTGGCGGCGATGTACCAGAAGGAGCTGGCGGTGCTGATCGCGCATCCCAACCGGGGCAGCGACAGCTTCGAATCGCTCAAGGGCAAGCCGATCGCCATCGGTGCCGATACGCGGGCGGGGTGGTGGCGGTTCCTGGCCGGCAAGTACGGCTACACCGACAGCCAGATCCGCCCCTATACCTTCAACATGGCGCCGTTCCTGGCCAACAAGGACCTGATCCAGCAGGGCTACCTGAGCTCGGAGCCGTATCTGATCCAGAAGGAATCCGGCATCGTGCCGCGGGTTCTGATGGTCTCGGACGCCGGATATCTCGGCTATGCCAATGTCGTGACCACCTCGCGCAAGCTGGTCGAGACCAAGCCCGAACTGGTGCAGCGGTTCATCGATGCGTCGATCGAGGGCTGGTATTCCTACCTCTACGGCGACCCCGCGCCGGCTGACCGGCTGATCCGCGAGGCCAATCCGGAGATGCCGCAGGACCTCATCGATTTCGGCCGCAAGGTGATGAAGGAGCGCGGCATCCTCGATTCCGGCGATGCGTTGAGCCTGGGCATCGGCGCGATGACCGAGGCGCGCTGGCAGGCGTTTTATGCCTCGCAGGTGGCGATCGGGGTGCACAAGCCGGGCATCGACATTTCCAAGGGCTACTCGACGCGGTTCGTGAATAAGCGGGTGGGGATCGAACTGCGGAAGTGACCGTTCCACCCTGGAAGGGGCTCGATACCAGCCGGGCGCCGCATTTCATCGGCTATGACCAGGCGGAGCGGATGGTCGCCGCTTTGATGGACCGCGCCGCCGCGTGGCGGCCCGATGCGGTGGTGGCGATCGTGCGCGGCGGGCTGGTGCCGGGCACCATGGCCGCGGCCATGCTGGCGCTGCCGCTGGCCATGGTCGGGTGGGACCGCCGGAGCGGCATCGTGACCTGGTTCGGTGAGCGGCCGCGCGGGCGCCTGCTGGTGGTTGACGATTGCTGCGCTACCGGGGCGACCATGCGCGCCGTGCTGGCCGACCTCGCCGCCGCCGGCTGTGCCACGCTCAGCCTGACCATCGTGCACGACCCGCAGACGACCGGGCTGGTGCCCGACCTGTCGCACCCGATGACCGAGTATTTCCGCCTGCCGTGGGAACGCGGCGAGGCCACGCCCGCTGCCCGCGCCCACCGGGCACGCGGCGAGCCGGCCGACCGGGCGCATGAAGCGCCGTTTGTCGGCCTCGACCTCGACGGCATCTTCCTGCCCGACATCGCCCGCGCCGACTATGATGCCGATCTCGCCGCGGCACTGGAACGGCGCGCGGAATTGTCGCCGTTTGCCGCGCTGCCCGATTTCTCGCGTGACCGTGCCGTGGTGATCACCGGCCGGCCGGAAACGGATGCGGGCATGACCCGCGCCTGGCTGGCGCGCCATGGCCATGGCGGGTTGGCGGTGCAGATGCGCCCGGCGGGGATTGCCACCGACCTCGATTCTGTTGCGCGCTACAAGGCCGCGGCGGCGACGCGCTGGGGCTGCACCCACTTCGTGGAAAGCGAGCCGGAACAGGCGATCCGCATCGCCGCCCACGCGCCGCACCTGGTGGTCAGCTGGTGGTCGGCCGAGGAGGCGCGACACTGGATTGTCGGCGCTGCTGTTCAGCGATGACGCTGCTGCGCAGCGTATGGGGCCAGCGATGACGCTGCTGCGCATCGAGGGCGTCGGCCGTCGCTTCGCCAATGGCACCGAGGCGTTGCGCGATGCCAATCTCACGATCGCGGCCGGCGATTTTGTCGCACTGCTCGGTCCCTCGGGCTGCGGCAAATCCACCCTGTTGCGGCTGATCGCCGGGCTGGATGCGCCCGACACCGGGGTGCTGCGTTGGGGCGACGGGGCGGCCAATGGACCGGGTATGGCCGCCGGCGAGATCGGCTTCGTGTTCCAGGATGCCACGCTGCTGCCCTGGGCGACGGCGGCGGAGAACGTGTGGCTGCCGCTGCGCCTGCGCGGCATCGGGCGGGAGGCGGCGCGGGCCGATGTGCAGGCGGCACTCGGCCGCGTTGGACTGGCGGGCTTCGAGGGCGCGCGGCCGCGCGAGCTGTCCGGCGGCATGCGGATGCGGGTGTCGATCGCCCGCGCCCTGGTCGGGCGACCGCGGCTGTTGCTGATGGATGAGCCGTTTGCGGCGCTGGACGAATTCACCCGCCATGGCTTGCAGGACGACATGCTGGCGCTGTGGCGCGATGCCGGCTGCACCGTGGTGTTCGTCACCCACTCGATCTACGAGGCGGCGTTCCTGGCGCGGCGCATCGTGGTGATGACGCCGCGGCCGGGTCGGATCGCCACCGAGATCCGCTCCCCGCTCGTGCCCGAGCCGGCGGCGCGATTCTCGTCGGGCTATGCGGCCCTGGTCGGCGACGTCACCGGCGTTTTACGCACGGCGATGACATGAGCAGGTGGCCGCCGACTATCGCCGGCCTGGTGGCCCTGGTGCTGTGGCAGGGCGCGGTTTGGCTGACCGACGTGCCGGCCTATCTGGTGCCGGGGCCGGTGGCCATCGTGCGGGCGTTCCTGGCGGCACCGGCGTTGCTGCTCGGCTCGCTGGTCTCGACGCTGATTGTCACCTTTACCGCGCTGGCGGTGTCGACCGTGCTGGGGGTGGGCCTGGCGGTTGCGATCACGTCCAGCCGCTGGGCGCGGGCGGCGATCCAGCCCTGGGCGGTGGCGTTGCAGGTGACACCGATCGTGGCGATCGCGCCGCTGATCATCGCCTGGGTGGGCGATCCGTTCTCCGCCCTGGTGGCCTGCGCGACCATCGTCGCCTTCTTCCCGATCTTCTCCAATACCGCCATTGGGCTGGCCTCGCCGCCAACCGAATTGCTCGACCTGTTCCGGCTGAACGGTGCAGGGGGCTGGGCGACCCTGCGGTTGCTGCGGCTGCCGGCGGCGTTGCCGTTTTTCCTGGCCGGGCTGCGCATTTCCGGCGGGCTGGCGCTGGTGGGCGCGGTGGTGGCGGAATTCGTCGCCGGTGCCGGCGGCTTCGCCTCGGGCCTGGCCTATCGCATTCTCGAATCGGGCTACCGTTTGCAGATACCGCGCATGTTCGCCGCCCTGGTGCTGCTGTCGGCGGCGGGCATTGCGATTGACGCCACCTTGAGCGGGGTGGGCCGGGTTTTGCTGCGGCGCCGCGGGGGCGCTTGACCCGGGGGCCGGGCCTGCCAATAACGGTGGCTGGAACGAGGATGCCATGACCAAGCAGTTGACCGAGGGCCAGCGCGCCTATGAGGCCAAGCGCGCCGCCAAGGCGGGTATGAGCCTGGAGAAGTGGCTCGCCGCCAAGGAGAAGGAGCGGGTGCAGGAGGCGCGCGCCCGCGCCGAAGCCGCCAAGCCGGCGCCGCCGGCGAAAAAACCGGGGTTCTTTGCAAGACTGCTAGCGAAGGCGGAGAAGCCGCTGTAAGGTGACAAATGCCAGCAGCCAGTTCTTCGGATCACCCTGGGCAGATTCGCGAAATTCAACATGCACTGTTGAAATTGAATGCGTATGTCGGGGAAATGATGGTTGACCAAGCTAGGTTGATGCTCTGGCTTCAAAAAAACCTGCAAGATGTACCGCGCGTCAATTGACTAGAATTAAATGAGATAACAGCGTCATTTCTCGATAGCGGCGGTAAATTTACCGACGAAATCCATCGCCAGCTCATCGAATCCAACCATGAGTGAGCATCTCAATTTCCTACCTCGCCTCAATGCCGAGAACGCGGAATTGCGCGAGAAACTTCGCGTGAAGGAACTTGGCGGATCGGGCGCCGGTCCCCATGATCCCAGCATGGATGCGCGCGTGGCCCGGCTTGAGGATGACATGAAGGAGGTCAAGGCCGACCTGCAGACGGTTAAGACCGACCTCGCAGCGATCCGCGCCGATC
>JBBQOT010000120.1:0-7543 GCA_038331165.1 Acetobacterales bacterium | reverse complement strand
AGCAGCGCGATCTACTGGGAGGTCGGCTCGTCCGCCACCCTCGGCACCAGCACGGTGTTTGCCGGCAACATCATTGCCCGGGATAGCATCACGCTGAATACAACCGCGAAGATCCTGTGCGGCCGCGCAATCGCCCTGGACGCCGCGGTGACCATGGACAACAATACCATCTCGAACGATTGCCTGCTTGGTGGCGATTATGGATCAGGCCGCACCGATTATGGCAGCTACGGCTTCAGCGGCTCCAGAGACGCCGTTCCGGAACCGGCATCGCTGCTGCTGCTGGGCGCCGGTCTGGTCGGGCTGGTGGGGGCAAAGCGCGCACGTGCGCGCAGCTGAGCTGTCCGAGCGGGGTGGCGTCGGCTATCGGGTTCCGGTGCTGCCGAAGCCGCCGGTGCCGCGCGCGGTCTCGTCGAGGGCTTCAACCTCTCGCCACGACACCCGCACCACTGGGGCCAGCACTGCCTGGGCGATCCGCATGCCGCACTCCACGGTGAAGGGTTCCGTGCCTGCGTTCATTACAATCACCTGCACCTCGCCGCGGTAGTCTTCGTCGATGGTGCCGGGGCTGTTGGGCAGCACAATGCCGTTCTTGAGCGCCAAACCCGAGCGGGGACGCACCTGTAATTCGTAGCCAGGCGGCAGCGCGATGGTCAGCCCGGTGGGCACCAGCACGCGCTGGCCGGGGACAATCACCATGGGGGCGGCAATGGCGGCCAGCAGGTCCATTCCCGCTGCTCCCGACGTGGCGTAGGCGGGCAGGGGCAGCCCGGCGGCGTGGGCCAGTCGTGTGACCTGGACAGGAATGGTCATGCCAATGCCTCCGCAGTGCCGATCGCGTCGGCGATCCGTGCCGCGAGGCGGCTGGCAACTTCGTCTTTGCCCAGCCGGGGCCAGGGTTCGATACCGGCGGGGCTGACCAGGACGATTTCGTTTTCGGTGCCGCCCATGATGCCGGTGGCGGGCGACACGTCGTTGGCCACGATCCAGTCGGCGTTCTTGCGCAGCCGCTTGTCCTGGGCGTGGGCCAGCATGTCGTGGGTTTCGGCGGCGAAGCCCACCACTAGGCGCGGGCGTTTCGGCCCGGCGGCGGCGATGGTGGCCAGGATATCGGGGTTGGGCACCAGAGCGAGGGCCGGCGGGGCGCCGTCGGGGGTTTTCTTCAGCTTCAGTTCGGCGGCACTGGCCACGCGCCAATCGGCGACGGCGGCGGCAAAGACGGCGGCATCGGCCGGCAGGGCGGCGGCGCAGGCGTCGAGCATTTCGCGGGCGGTTTGCACCCGGTGGACGGTCACTCCGGCGGGGTCGGGCACTGCGACGGGGCCGCTGACCAGCGTGACCCGGGCGCCCAGTGCGGCGAGGGCGGCGGCGATGGCATGCCCCTGGCGGCCGGAACTGCGGTTGGCGATGTAGCGTACCGGGTCGATCGGCTCGTGCGTCGGCCCGCTGGTGACCAGCACGTGCCGACCGTCAAGGCGGGGGCCCGCCAGAGGCTGCGTCCGGCCCAGCAGTGCCGCGATCGCCGCCAGGATCGCCGGTGGCTCCGACAATCGCCCCGGCCCGAACTCGTTGCAGGCCATCGCCCCCTCGTCTGGCCCGATCACCGCCACACCGCGCGCCCGCAGGGTGGCCATGTTGGCCAGGGTGGCCGGGTGGCCCCACATCCGCACGTTCATTGCGGGCGCCACCAGCACGGTTTTGTCGGTGGCGAGCAGCACGGTTGAGGCCAGGTCGTCGGCGAGCCCGGCCGCCATCTTGGCCAGCAGGTCGGCACTGGCCGGCGCCACCACCACCAGGTCGGCGGCGCGGGAGAGCTGGATGTGGCCCATCTCGTTCTCGTCGGACAGCGAGAAGATGTCTTCGAAGACCCTGTTCTCGCTGATCGCCTGCAGCGTCAGGGGCGTGACGAACTGGGCGCCACCCTTGGTGAGCACGCAGGTGACGTGCCCGCCGGACTTGCGAATCAGCCGCACCAGCTCGATCGCCTTGTAGGCGGCGATGCCGCCGCTGACGATCAGGAGAATTCTTTTGCCGAGGACACTCACAGCCGCCACCCGCTGTGGATTGCGGCGATCCCGCCGGCGAGGTTTTCCACCCGCACGCGCGCGAACCCGGCCGCTTGCATCATGCCGGCCAGCGTCGCCTGATCGGGGTGCATGCGGATGCTTTCGGCGAGATAGCGGTAGCTTTCGGCATCCTGGGCCACGATCTGCCCCAGGCGCGGCAGCACCTTGAACGACCAGGCGTCGTAGACCGGCGCCAGGGCGGCCACCTGCACGGTGGAGAAATCCAGGCAGAGGAACCGCCCGCCGGGCTTCAACACGCGCCGGGCCTCGGCCAGCACCGCGTCCTTGTCGGTGCAGTTGCGCAGCCCGAAGGCCATGCTGACCGTATCCACCGCGCGGTCGGGCAGCGGCAGGCACTCGGCATCGGCCACCAGGCATGACAGCCCCGCGACATGGCCGCGCCCGAGCAGCCGGGCGCGGCCGACCGTCAGCATCGTCTCGTTGATATCGGACAGGATCGCCGGCCCGCCGCCGCCCTCCAGCCAGCGCAGGGTGATATCGCCGGTGCCGCCGGCGAGATCGAGCAGCGTGCGATGCGGCCGCGGGTTGAGCCGGGTGGTGAACACCTGCTTCCAGGCACGATGCACGCCGAGCGACATCAGGTCGTTCATCACGTCGTAGCGCCGCGCCACGCTGTTGAACACCGCGCGCACCAGCGGCTTCTTGTCGGCGAGTGGTACGTCGCGGAAGCCGAAATGGGTCGTTGCGGGATTGTCGGACATGGCCCGGAGTGTATAGCGTTGCCGCCCATGCCGGAACTCCCCGAAGTTGAAACCGTGATGCGCGGCCTGCGCGCCAAGCTTGAGGGCCGCGTGATCACCCGTGCGCGGGTGCACCGCCCCGACATGCGCTTCGCCTTTCCGCCGCAGCTTGCTGCCCGTATGACCGGGGCGCGCATCGTGTCTTTCCGTCGCCGGGCGAAATACATCCTGATGCGGCTGGAGGATGGCGATTCCGTGCTGATCCACCTGGGCATGTCCGGCCGCATGGTGATCGAGCGCGCCGGGCGCAACGCCATTCCAGCGCATGAGCACCTGACCATCGAGACCGATGACGGCACCATTGTCGGCTTCGTTGACCCGCGGCGCTTCGGCTCGGTCGACCTGGTGGCCACCGCGGATGAGGATTGCCATCGCCTGCTGGCCGCCCTGGGGCCCGAGCCACTGGACGAGGCGTTCTCGCCGGCCATCCTCGCGGCTGCCCTGGCCGGCCGCCGCACCCCGCTCAAGGCGGCGCTGCTTGACCAGAAGACGGTGGCCGGGTTGGGTAATATTTATGTGTGCGAGGCGCTGTTTCGCGCCGGCCTGTCGCCGCGCCGGTTGGCCGCCAGCGTGAAACGGGCTGGCCTGACCAGGCTGGTCGCCGAAATCAAGGCGACGCTTGGCGAGGCGATCGCTGCCGGCGGCTCGTCGTTGCGCGACTACGTGCAGCCCGATGGCGAGCTCGGCTATTTCCAGCACGCTTGGAAAGTGTACGGCCGTGCGGGCGAGCCCTGTCCAGCGTGCCCCGGGCCGCCGGCCTGCGACGGCGTGGCCCGCATCGTGCAATCCGGTCGCAGCACCTTCTATTGCCCCCGCCGGCAACGCTGAGCTACCTACCCGGCCAACCGCAGGAGGCGCCGCCATGCCCGAGATGATCATCGTGGAAACGCACGGCCCCGTCGGGCTGATCCGGCTCAATCGCCCGACCGCGTTGAACGCTTTGTGCGACCAGCTGATGGGCGAGTTGGGTGACCAGCTGCTGGCCTTCGACGCCGATCCGGCGATCGGCGCCATCGTGCTGACCGGCAGCGAGCGTGCCTTCGCCGCCGGGGCCGACATCAAGGAAATGCGCGAGCGCAGCTATCCCGCCGTCTACGCCGATGACTTCATCGGCCAGCGCTGGGAGACGGTGCTACGGGTGAGGAAGCCGGTGATCGCGGCCGTTGCCGGCTTCGCGCTGGGCGGCGGCTGCGAGCTGGCGATGATGTGCGACATCATCCTGGCCGCCGACACCGCCAAGTTCGGCCAGCCCGAGATCAACCTCGGCGTCATCCCCGGCGCCGGTGGCACCCAGCGGCTGACCCGCGCGGTGGGCAAGTCCAAGGCGATGGAGATGATCCTGACGGCGCGGATGATGGATGCGGCCGAGGCCGAGCGTGCCAACCTGGTCAGCCGCGTGGTGCCCGCCGCCGAGCTGATCGCCGAGGCGCTCAAGCTGGGCGAGAAACTTGCCGCGCTTTCGCCGATTGCGGTGGCGATGGCCAAGGAGGCGGTGAACCGCGCCTTCGAGCTGTCGCTGAACGAGGGTGTGCGGTTCGAACGCCGGCTGTTCCTGTCGCTGTTCGGCACGCCCGACCAGCAGGAAGGGATGGCCGCCTTCGCCGAGAAGCGTAAGCCGCAGTTCGGCCGCGGATAATCCCGCCCGTCGCCCGGACAGGGCGCTGCTACCCATGTCGCCCGGACAGGGCGCTGCTCCCGTGCCGCCCGAGCAGTGCGCTGGCCAGCGTTGCCCGTCGGCGGGCGACGCTTCCTTGACTCGCGGCGTCCGGACCCATAGAAACCGCCCCTTGCCTGCGGGGCCGATCTGCCCGCATGCTGTCTTTTCCGCCTTCTCCCTGTCCGCTCCAGACCCGGAATTCAGTCGCCCCATGGCCAACACCGCCTCCGCCCGCAAGCGCATCCGCCAGATCGAACGCCGCACCGAGCGCAACAAGGCGCGCACGTCGCGGATGCGCACCTTCATCAAGAAGGTCGAAACGGCCGTTGCCAGCGGCAACAAGGACGCCGCCACCGCCGCGCTGCGTGAGGCGCAGCCCGAGCTGCAGCGCGCCGCCGGCAAGGGTGTGGTGCACAAGAACACCATCTCGCGCAAGATTTCCCGCCTTTCGGCGCGGATCAAGGCGCTCGCTGCCGCCTGATCGCCTGCCTGCTACCCGATGCCGCATCGCGGCATCGGCGGCGGCGGCGGCCGCTCGGGCGATGCCCGGCCACCGCCTTCGCGTCGGGATCAACCACTTAGCCCGACATTCTGAGGCGGCATAGTATCGCCTCAATAAAACTCCCCGATTACTTGCGATTGATTGACCGTCCACCAAAAATGACTTCCAATTCGCAGATTGGCATTGCCATGAAGGGGGTTTGGGCCTAGTCATTTCTCCACCCGCAGCATCCTGTTCAGACAGGTCTGCTCCGGTCGTAGCCGGCAATCCCTGCACGTTTGTCGCGCGGGAAGCCGGGCGCGGCCGGCGGCTCAGGCCGGGCGCGACATGCAATGGCGACGGCAAGGGGGGAGCATTCGGAACCGATGGACCATTCCGCCCCTATCGAGCAGCTTGCCGCCCAATGGGCCCGCGTGCGCGGCCGCCTGCAACAGGACGTCGGCGAGGTCGAGTATCGCACCTGGCTGCGCCAGATGACTCTGGTGGGCCTGGACGGCGACGAGATCACCGTGCACCTGCCCACGCGTTTCCTGCGCGACTGGGTGCGGGCGCAGTTCGGCGACCGGCTCACCATGTTGTGGCAGGAGCAGCACCCGCGGGTGCGCCGCGTCGAGATCGGCGTCGGCGACGGCGGTGGCATTGGCCTGGCGGAAAGTGTCGCCCCGCCGCCGCGCCCGACGCCGATGGGCCAGCCCGCACGGCCGGAGCCTCGGGCGAGTGTCGCGGCCGATGAGCGCGGCACCGATAGCGGCCTGGCGCCGCTCGACCCGCGCTTCACCTTCGAGCAGTTCATCGTCGGCAAGCCCAACGAATTCGCCCATGCCTGCGCGCGCCGCGTGGCCGACCAGCCGGCCTGCCAGGGCTTCAACCCGCTGTTCCTGTATGGTGGCGTCGGCCTGGGCAAGACCCACCTGATGCATGCCATCGCCTGGGAACTGACGGCGCCGGACCGGCCAGGCCGGCCGGTGTCCGTCGCATATATGTCGGCCGAGAAGTTCATGTACCGCTTCATCTCGGCGATCCGCAGCCAGTCGACCATCCAGTTCAAGGAGCAGCTGCGCAGCGTCGATGTGCTGATGATCGACGACCTGCAGTTCCTCATCAACAAGGATGCCACCCAGGACGAGTTCTTCCACACCTTCAATGCCCTGGTGGAGTCCGGCAAGCAGATCGTGGTGTCGGCCGACAAGTCGCCCTCCGACCTGTCCGGGCTGGAGGAGCGGGTGCGCACCCGCCTGGGCAGCGGCATGGTCGCCGACCTGCATGCCACCACCTTCGAGCTGCGTATCTCCATCCTGGAGGCCAAGGTGGCACGCACCGGTGTTGCCGTGCCGCCCAAGGTGTTGGAGTTCCTGTCGCACAAGATCACCTCGAACATCCGCGAACTGGAGGGCGCGCTGAACCGGCTGGTCGCGCATGCCAACCTGTTCGGCCGCGCCATCACGCTGGAAACCACCCAGGAAGTGCTGCACGACGTGCTGAAGGCGCACGACCGGCGAGTGACGATTGAGGAGATCCAGAAGCGGGTGGCCGAACACTGGAACATCCGCCTGTCCGACATGTCCTCGGCCCGGCGCGCCCGCGCGGTGGCCCGCCCGCGCCAGGTGGCGATGTATCTGGCCAAGCAACTCACCAGCCGGTCGCTGCCCGAAATCGGCCGCCGCTTCGGTAACCGCGACCATACCACGGTGATGCACGCGGTCAGCCGCGTGACCGAACTGATTGAGCGCGATGCGGGATTTGCCGAGGATGTGGAATTGTTGCGCCGGATGCTGGAAAGCTAGGAAAGCAGGGGCTCCGCCCCAAACCCCGCCAAGGGGCCGAGCCCCCTGGACCCTCACCTGGAAGGGGCCCGGGGCGACGCCCCGGTGGGGTCCAGGGGCAACGCCCCTGGCCTTATGTTTTCTGGCGCCGCAAATTCGCGATAGACTGTGCAACCGATTCGCATGCGTGGCGCGTGGGCAGTCTCAGAGGATGATACGATGAAGTTCAAGGTCGACCGCGCGACCCTGCTCAAGGCGCTGGCCCATGTGCAGAGCGTGGTGGAGCGGCGCAACACCATCCCCATTCTCGCCAACGTCATGATCGCGGTGCGCGACGGCAAGCTGACCCTGACCGCCACCGACATGGAGATCGCCATCGTTGAGGACGTGGCCGCCGACAGCGCGCGCAACGGCGCCTGCACCGCGCCCGCCGCCACGCTGTATGATATCGTGCGCAAGCTGCCCGACGGCGCGCTGGTGGAGCTGGACTGCCCCGGCGGCGACGCCCCGCTGGCCCTGCGCGCCGGGCGCTACGCCACCTCGCTGGTGGTGCTGCCGACCGACGATTTCCCGTCGATGACCGCCGGCACGCTGCCGCACAAATTCGTCCTGCCGGCGCAGACCCTGCGCAGCCTGATCGACCGCACCCGCTTTGCCATCTCCACCGAGGAGACGCGCTACTACCTGAACGGCATCTACATCCACGCCACCGAGGCCGATGGCGCCAAAGTGCTGCGGGCGGTGGCCACCGACGGGCATCGCCTGGCCCGGGTGGAGGAGCCGCTGCCCGAGGG
>JBBQOT010000119.1:0-7558 GCA_038331165.1 Acetobacterales bacterium | reverse complement strand
GTTCCAGAACGCCGGCAGGCCGGTCAGGACGCCTTCCAGGTTGGCGCGGTGTGCGCTTTGGCTGCGGACTTGGCCGAGGGGGATGTAGGGGACGTCGCGGAAGGCCTGGAGCTGGAGGGTTTCGCAGACCTTCTTCTGGGCGGCCAGGTCGGGGGCGACGAACCATTCGGCACGCAGGGCCTCGATGGTGGGGCTGACCGGCCAGCCCATGATACCCTGGCGACCGTTGCCGCGCAGGAAGGCGTGCACCGCCGGGTTGAACTGGTCAACGCCGCCCCAGGAGGTGTGAAAAACGCTCCAGCCGCCCTGTTCGACCGGGTCTTGCTTGGTGCGGCGTTGCACCACGGTGGCCCAGTCCATCGCCTGCGCGTCGACATTCAGGCCGAGGCGGCGGAACAGGTCGTGCGTGACTTCGGCGATCGCCTTGGTGGACGGAATATCCTGCGGGGCCAGCAGCACGATCTTTTCGCCCTTGTAGCCGGCCTCGGCCAGTTCGCGCTTGACCGCTTCGAGGTTGCGCGGGGACGTGAGGTTCTCCAGCCCGGCGGTGTTGGCCATTGGCGTATCGGGGCAGAAGAAGCCAACGCCGTCGCGCCAGGTGGTGCGGTCATCGCCCTGGATGGCGGTCATGTAGTCGGCCTGGCTCACGGCGTGGACGATGGCGCGGCGGATGGCGGGGTTGTCGAAGGGCGGCTGGAGCTGGTTGAAGCGCATGGTGGCGATGGTGCCGGTGGGCACCATGCTGAACAGGCGCACGGCGCGCGAGCGGGCGAGCACCGGACGCAAATCGGCGTTGGGGCCGCCCCACCAGTCGATCTCGCCCTGCACCAGGGCGTTGGCGACGGCGGAGACGTCGGGGATGATGGCCCATTCGACGCGGTCGAAATGCACCATCTTGCCGCCGGCGGTGCGTTCGGCGGGCTCGTTGCGGGGCACGTAGCCGTCGAATTTTTCATACACCACGCGGCTGCCGGGCACGCGCTCGTCGGCCTTGAAGCGGAACGGGCCGCTGCCGACCATTTCGGTCACTTGTTTCGCGGGGTCGGTTTCGGCCAGGCGGGCTGGCATGATCGCCAGCATGTTGGGCGAGTAGTGGCCGAGCGCGTCGGGCAGCAGCGGGAAGGGCTGGCGCAGGCGGAAGCGGATTGTCTTGTCGTCGGGCGCGTCGATTTCGTAGGTGGCGGCCATCAGGGCCTGGCCGAAGGAGTCGCGCTTGCCCCAGCGTTGGATGGAGGCGACGCAGTCTTTCGCCAGCACGCGTTCGCCGTCGTGGAACTTCAGGCCGTCGCGCAGGGTGAGCTTCCAGGTCTTGCCGTCGTCCTCGATGACATGGCCATCGACCATCTGCGGGCGGATGCGGTACTGGTCGTCCTGGCCGTACAGGCCGTCGAACACCATGAAACCGTGGTCGCGGGTTTGGTAGCTGGTGGTGATCATCGGGTCGATGATCGCCAGATCGGCGTCGGGCACGAATTTCAGCACGCGCTTGCCTTGCGCCTGCACCACCGAGGGTGCCGCGAGCACCGTTGCCATGCCGCCGAGAACCTGCCGCCGCTTCATCGTAGCACCTCCGGTGAACCTGTGCTCCGGATGTAGGGCGGCGCCCGGCGCGCGGCAACTGTCGCGTGCCCCCTTGCATCGGCGCGGTGGCCCGGCGTGGGTGTGGTGGCGGAGGGGTGGCATGGAAGACGTGGATGTTGTGGTGGTGGGTGCCGGCGTGGTCGGCATCGCGGTGGCGCGCGCGCTGGCCCGGGCCGGGCGCGAGGTGATTGTGCTGGATGCGGCCGAGGGGATCGGCACCGAGACCTCGTCGCGCAACAGCGAGGTGATCCATGCCGGCATCTACTATCCCAAGGACAGCCTGATGGCGCGGTTTTGCGTGGCCGGGCGGCGGATGCTGTACCGATATTGCGACGACCGCGGCGTGCCATACATGAACTGCGGCAAGCTGATCGTGGCGACCAGTGCAGCGGAGACCGAGATGCTGGCCGGCATCAAGGCGCGCGCCGAGGCCAACGGGGTGGAGGGGATGCGGTTGCTGACGGCGGCCGAGGCGGTGGCGATGGAGCCGAACCTGTCGTGCACCGGGGCGCTGCATTCGCCCACCACCGGGGTGATCGACAGCCACGCCTATATGCTGGCGTTGCAGGGCGATGCCGAACATGCCGGGGCATTGTTCGTGTTCCATTCGCCGGTCGAGGGCGGCGTGGTGTGCGACGATGGGGTGGAACTGGCGGTGGGCGGGGTGGAGGCGATGCGGCTGCGGGCGCGGCTGGTGGTGAATTCCGCCGGGCTGCATGCCTGTGCGCTGGCGCGTGCGATCGAGGGCATGCCGCGGCAACTGGTTCCGCAGGCGTATTTTGCGCGCGGCAATTATTTCTCTCTGGTGGGAAAATCGCCGTTCTCGCGGCTGATCTATCCGGTGCCGGTGCCTGGCGGGCTGGGGGTGCACATTACCATCGACCTGGGCGGGCAGGCGCGGTTCGGTCCCGATGTGGAGTGGATCGAGCGCATCGACTACACCGTCGATCCGCGGCGGGCCGATAGTTTCTATGATGCGGTGCGGCGCTATTGGCCGGCGCTGAAGGATGGGCAAATCCAGCCGGGCTATGCCGGCATCCGGCCGAAGATCGTGCCAAAGGGCGCGCCGGCGCAGGATTTTGTGGTGCAGGGGCGCGCAGTGCACGGCGTGGCCGCGCTGGTCAACCTGTTCGGCATCGAGTCACCTGGGCTGACCGCGGCGATTGCGCTGGCCGACCATGTGGTGGAACTGGTGGGGTGACGAAAGAGTCAAATATTTGCGGCCTGGCGGGGCTTGGCCGCGACCGCGCGCGGCGTTATCATAACGGCGGTGTGATTTATTGTTGAACGGCACTGATTTCATGCTCCGCATCCACGTCAAGATGATCAAGTTCGCGATCGTGTTCGTTCTCCTCGCGGGGTTGGGAATGTTCGGCGCCGTGCTGGTGGCGGGCGGTTTCGCCAGCCCCTTTGCCGTGGCGACGACGCGGGAATGATCCCCGCCCGGCAAGCCGGGCGGGGACGGGTCGGTGTTCAGATGCCCAGGGTTCCCGCCTTGGCGGCGGCGTAGCGCGCTTCCACCTTCGACCAGTCGACGACGTTCCACCAGCCGGCGAGGTAGTCGGCGCGGCGGTTCTGGTATTTCAGGTAATAGGCGTGCTCCCACACGTCGTTGCCCAGCAGCACCATCTGGCTGTCCATGCGCGGGTTGTCCTGGTTCGGGCGGGTGGACAGGGCGAGCTTGCCGGTGGCGTCGACGGTGACGAAGACCCAGCCGGAGCCGAACACGCCCAGGCCCATGCGGTTGAAGTCGGCCTGCATCTTCTCGAAGCCGCCGAGATCGCGGGTGATGGCGGCGCCGACCTCGCCGCCCGGCGTGCCGCCCTTGCCGCCCATGATGGTCCAGAACATCGAATGGTTGGCGTGGCCGCCGCCGCTGTTGCGCAGCACGCCGCGCACCGCTTCGGGCATCTCGCCGATCTTCTGCAGCACCTGGTGCAGCGGCATGGCGGCGATCTGCGGGTTGTCTTTGGCGGCGTTGTTGAGGTTGGCGATGAAGGCGGCGTGGTGGCGCGTGTGGTGGATGTTCATCGTCATGGTGTCGATATGCGGCTCGTTGGCCTCGGGCGCATAGGGCAGCGCCGGCAGGCTGAACGGGCCGGCCGGTGGTGCCGCGGCCTGGGCGAGGGCGGGCGCGCTGCGCACGGTGGCGAAGACGGTCGCCATGGCAGCGGCGCCGAACAAAGTGTTGCGGCGGGTCAGGATTGGCATGGTGCGGCTCCCCAGTATTGTTGCGCATGGAATAGCACGGAGGGTGCCATCCTCGCGAGCGTTACGGGCTGGGGCGAGGAATGGATGCAGCGAAGGCCCATAGGCACGACGATGAGGAGGCTGGGCTCTGCCCAGACCCGCCAGGTCCGGAGCGCGCCTTCGCGCGACGGGCCAAGCCCCTGGACCTTGTCTTGTAAAAAAATTAGGATTTTGAATAGTTTGGTATTTCATACCAACCACCGAAAACACTGAGTCAGGATCAGGCAAGCATGGGGCTTCGCCGCAAACCCCAGCAGGGGCCAAGCCCCTGCACCTTAACCGTAAGAAAAATAATGGGTTTCCAAAGGCCGACGGCCTTTGGCGGGTCCGGGGCAGAGCCCTGGCCTTGGCTTTCCCTATCGGTGAATCACTAGAAGGGTTTGTATCAGGGCTGCCAAGAGTTCTTTGGCTGCGCCAACAGCCCCCAGTCAATGCGCTGGTTCGACTGATGGCAGCTTGCACGACCACTAAAGGTAATGGGATCAAAGGGTCTCTGACCCTTTGCGGGTCTGGGCAGAGCCCAGTCTTCCTTATCTTCGTGCCTATGGGGCGGAGCCCTGGCCTTGCCTTCCTAGCTCGCGACGATACCGCTCTCGTCGGCTTCCAGGCTGAAGGCGGCGGCCATCAGGGCGCGGGTATAGTCCGCGCGGGGGTGGGCGAAGATGTCGGCGGCGGGGCCTTCCTCCACCACCTTGCCGTGGCGCAGCACGACGACGCGGTGGGCCATGGCGCGCACCACTTTGAGGTCGTGGCTGATGAACAGGTAGCCCAGCTGGTGCTGTTGTTGCAGGTGGCGCAGCAGGTCGACGATCTGGCCCTGGACCGACATGTCGAGCGCGCTGGTTGGTTCGTCCAGCACCACGAAGCGCGGCTTGAGCACCATGGCGCGCGCGATGGCGATGCGCTGGCGCTGGCCGCCGCTGAATTCGTGCGGGTAGCGTTCGGTGGAATCGGCGGGCAGGCCGACCTCGGCCAGGGCCGCGGCGACGCGGGCGGCGCGGGCTTCCTGGGCGAGGCCGGGCTCGTGCACGGCCAGGCCCTCGGCGATGATCTCACCGACCGCCAGGCGCGGCGACAGGCTGCCGAACGGGTCCTGGAAGACGATCTGCATGCCGGCGCGCAGCCGGCGCAGCCCGGCCCCATCGAGCGTGGCCAGGTCGTGCCCGGCAAATACGATGCGCCCCTGCGCGGCCTGGAGCTTCAGCAGGGCGTAGCCCATGGTCGATTTCCCCGAGCCGCTTTCGCCCACCAGGCCCACCGTTTCACCCTGGCGCACCGTCACCGACACGTCGTCCACCGCCTTGATGTGGCCGATCGTGCGGCGGAGCACGCCGCGCCGGATGGCGAAATGGACCTTGATCCGCTCACCCTGCATCAGCACCGGCGCCGCTTCGGCAAGCGCTGCCGGCCCGCCGCGCGGCTCGGCGGCCAGCAGCATGCGGGTGTAGGGATGTTGCGGATCGGCGAAGACGCGCACGACCGGCCCGGCCTCGACGACCGCGCCGTCCTTCATCACGCAGACGTCGTCGGCGTAGCGCTGCACGATCGCCAGGTCGTGGCTTATCAGCAGCAGCGCCAGGCCGCGCGCGGCCTTTTCGTCCGCCAGGAGCTTGAGGATCTGCGCCTGGATGGTCACGTCCAGCGCCGTGGTGGGTTCGTCGGCGATCAGCAGGGCGGGGTCGTTGGCCAGGGCGATGGCGATCATCACGCGCTGGCGCTGGCCGCCCGAGAGCTGGTGCGGGAAGGCGTCGAGCCGGGTGGCGCCGTCGGGGAAGCCGACCTCGGCCAGCAACGCCACTGCGCGGTCGCGCGCCGCGGCGACGGAGAGGGCGCCGGAGGGGCGCGGATGCAGGCGCATCGCCTCGACGATCTGCTGGCCGATCCGCGCCAGCGGATTCAGGCTGTTCATCGGTTCCTGGAATACCATGCCGGCGACGCCGCCGCGCAGCCGCTGGAGGGTTGGGGCGTTGGCGTGCAGCACGTCGTGGCCGGCCATGCGGATGCTGCCGGTGGCGAGGGCACCGGGCGGCAGCAGGCCGAGCAGCGCCAGCGCGGTCAGCGACTTGCCCGAGCCGCTTTCGCCGACCAACGCCAGGGTGCGGCCGCGCGCCAGGCGGAAGCCAACGTCGCACACCACGCGGCGGGCGCCGAAGGCCACATTCAGCCCCGCGACCTCGACCAGCGGTGCTTGGGGTGCATCGGCGCTCATTCACCCACCTCGATCACCGTGACCTGACGCTCGGACAGCGGCCAGGTGAGGCCGGCCACGCGTTCGCCGTTATAGACCACCGGCATCGACACTTGCGGCCCCTCGGCGGCCCGGGCGCGCAGCGTGTTCTCGTGCGGCACGTCGGGTTCGCCGCGCACCGACTGTTCGGCAATCTCGATCTTGTCGCGGCCGACGTCGAAATAACCGCGCGGGCGGGTGACCACCACCAGGGCGCCGGTTGTGGGGTCGCCGGCGGCAGGCAGGTAGGGGCGCAGGTTCACGTGTTCGCTGCCGCGCGGGAAAGGCGGGCGATAGATGTGGGTGACGGGGTAGCCGCGCAACGTCAGCTCGAACTCGTGGTGCGCATCGGAATCCGCTTCCAACGGGCCCCAGCTGCCGTCGGCCGGGGTGATGCGCTCGTACAGCTCTGGCCCGAGGCGCCGGCCGATGCCTGGTTCGACGGTGAAGATGCGAAGCCGGGCGCCGGCCACGCCGATATTGGTCGGCACGCCGGCCTCGTAGCCGCTGATCTTGCCGCTGAGCGACGGCCGAACCTCGGGGCGAATGCGCGTTGTCTGTGGCAGCTCGCCGGTGGCGATGCGGTACAACTCGACGAAGGCATCGGCGGAGTACGCGGTTTCCAGGTGGTCGACCCCGGTCAGCACGATGTTGCTGGCGCCGCGCAGGGCCGGGCCGTTGAAGTCGATGCCGGTGGCCACGCCGGGCAGACCGAGGAAGCGGCCGTCGGGCTGCGCCCAGCGGTCCATCCGGTCGCTGGACAGGGTGAAGGTGGGCACGCCGGGCGGGACCTCGCCCGGCATGGCGTTGAGCTGGCGCAGGAAGGCCGAGGCGCCGTTGAACTCGCTGCCCACCAGATGCCGGTTGGAGATGATCACGCCATGGCTCGGCGCGCCGCACAGCACCGCCGCGCGCAGCTTCTGCCCGGGGTTGGTGCGCAGATAGTGGCGGATCAGATTGCCGGCACGGGAATGGCCGACCAGCAGGATGCGCTCGATGCCGGTGACCCGGCGCACCCGCGCGACCTCCTGAGCCAACTGGGTGGTTGCCTCCTCCACCGACGAACGGCCGGGCTGGCGCACCGTATCGACCTCGCGCGCAGCCGGCAGGCGCATGTCGATGGCGAATAGCCGGCCGCGCGGATAGTAGTTGGATTCGAAGCGCCAAATGGTCGGCATCCACAACGCGGCGGTGTCGCCGTTGCCGTGGATGAATAGGATGGGGGCGATCTCCTGGCCGGCGTTGCGCTCGCGCGTTTCCTGGGCGTGCGCGCCATCAGCCAGCGCCATGGTGGCACCCGCGAGAAAACCACGCCGCCGCATTGTCGCCCGCATCCTTTTTCCGGAGGCCACGCTAGTGGCGTTGTATAGCGCGGCAGGGGTCGCAGGAAGGCCAGGGCGCTGCCCTGGACCCGGCAGGAGGCCGAGCCCCCTGCACCCTCAATCATATCCGATTATGCTCAATGGATGAGGGTCCTGGGACCTCGGGTCCCTGGTGGGG
>JBBQOT010000118.1:0-7563 GCA_038331165.1 Acetobacterales bacterium | reverse complement strand
GCTCTTGGTCGGCTCCACCGGCGTGCGCCACATGCCGACCATGCGGCAGTCGTGCAGCGCCACCACCGGCTTCGTCTTGCCGCGCACCGCATCGAGCACCACGTCATACAGGTCCTCGGCCCGGTCCAGCGTATCGGTGTGCGGGTATTCCTTGAAGATCACCGGCAGGGCGTTATCGCAGATGTCGTCGGTGAGGTGGCAGTGCAGATCCAGTTCCACCCCCACCGGCACGTCTGGCCCGACGATGGCGCGCACCCGCTTCAGCACGTCGCCTTCGCAGTCGTCGTAGCCATCGGCCACCATTGCGCCGTGCAGGAACAGCAGCACGCCGTCCACGCGGCCGGCCTGTTTCAGGTCGTTGAGCAGCAGGTCGCGGAGTTCCTCGTAGACGTGCTGCACGATCGCACCGGAGGGCTCGGTCGAGGCGGAGATGCTCTCGACGATTTCGAACCCGTCCGCTTCGGCACGCCTGCGCCAGACGATCAGCGGGCCATTGGCGCCGTCGAGCGGCTTCAGGCTGCCGCCGGTGCGATGGAAAGGCTTGTCCAGCTTGAACGCGTTCATGCCGGTCGGCACTGGCGACCAGGTATTGGTTTCCGTCACATAGGCGGCGATGAAGAGTTTCATGGCTGCGACTCCCGGCAAGAACACCGCAGCGTAGCCCGCGGCGCGGCGCACGGCCACCTTCGCCGCGCAGTGTCAGCCGGTCAGGCTGGGACGATGGAAGCGATCCACGTCGCCGCCCTGTTGCTGCGCGAGCGCTTCTCCCTGGTGCGCACTGCCCACGTGTTGCTTGCGGCGGCGGTGCCGTCGCTGCGGCTGGGGTAGTCCGGTCAGGCGGGCGCGAGGTCCAGCCGTCGCTCGATCCGTTCCAACCGTACGCCCAATCGGTCGATGCGTGCCGAAAGATGGGCGTCGGCCTCGGCCAGCACTGCCACCTCGCGGCGCACCGCCGCGAGCCCGAGCTCGACTGCCGTCAGGCGCTGCTTCACGTCCTGCATGTCATCGGCCATCCGGTCGAACTTGGCATCGAGCCGACGCAGCAGCGCCAGGACGAGATTGTCGGGGCTGTCGCTCATGTGGACAACGTGCCCCAGCCGGCCCCTGCGTTCAACCGCTTTCGCGCGGTTTTGACCCGAAGATACCCCGAACCATCCTCCGTGCCCCCACCCATTGCTGGGTGAAGTATCCGCCGGTCGCCAGCGCCTCCTCGGCCGTCGGGTCGCCGGTCTGCACGAATTCGCGCGAGAAATCGGCGGTGCGGAACAGCATGTCCCACCACGGCAGCACCGCGCCGTAGTTCACGCTGACTTCGCCCGCCGCTGTCACGCCGTGATGCGCGCGATGGAACCGGGGCGACACCAGAAGCCGCTCGCCCAGCCACCCGTAGGACACGCGCGCATTGGCGTGGCTGAGGCTTTCGATCAGCCGCAGCAGCAGCACCAGCAGCGGGAACTGCATCGGCGGCACGCCGATCAGCAGTGCGATGGCGGTGAACCAGGCGAAGCCGATGATGTCGTCCAGCAGGTGGTTGCGATCATCCGACCAGAACGTCATTTGCCGCTGGGCGTGATGCAGCGCGTGCAGCGAGTACCACCAGCGGAAGGCATGGCTCAGCCGGTGGCGCCAGTACTCGCCGAAATCGAGGATCACCGCATAGATCAGGAAGGTCAGCACCGGCTTGCCGAACAGGAACGGGAACAGGCGCTCCAGTGTCGGCGGCACCCAGCCGATGTCGGTGAGGGTCCCGTTCAGCTCCACCTGCAATTTGAAGAACAGCACGAACGTTATCAGCGGCAACAGGCCGACACGGCTGACGAAGGTGTAGATCACGTCGACCACCACCGCCTGGGCATTGGGCCAGCGTTCCACCGGCCGCCAGCGCTCCAGCGGCACACAGATCGTAAAGGTCACCACCACTTGGGCAGCGCCATACACGGCAAACAACGCCCAACCGAAGGAGATATCCTCCCATTGGATCAACCCGAGCGAGAACAATAGCGGTAGCAGCAGCGTCTCCTGCAGCCAGCCCGCGGCGGTGTCGAACAGCGGGATCATGCCGAGGCGATGGCCCTGGGGTTGAGGAAGATGCCGTGTGGCGAACGGCCGACATCAACGGTGGTGTAATCGCCGCTACCGGGGTCGAGCACCGCCACCTTGTGGATAAAGCGCATGGTGAACCAGATCTTGCCGTCAGGCGCGAATTCCAGGTCGTCCGGCCCACCCGGCAGGCGATAGCGCCGCACCGGATCCAGCGTCGCGGCATCCAGCACCACCACCGAGACGGGGTCGAGCCGATTGTTCACCCAGATTGTCTTGCGGTCGGGCGCCCAGAACAGCGTGTGCGCCCCCTTGCCGGTGCGGATGCGACGCAGCAGCTTTCCGGTCTTGGCGTCGAGTACGGCCACGTCGTCGCTGCCCATGTTGCCGGCCAACACGCGGGAGCCATGCACCAGAACGCCGGCCGGCGCACTACCGCATTCCTCGTTCCACAGCACGTCGAGCGAGCGCAGGTCGATCGCCGCGATCCGGCCAGTGCCCTGCAGGCTCAGGAACACCACCGAGCTGTCTGCCGCGAAATCCATGTGGCTGGGCATGGAGCGGATGGGAAAGCGTTTCAGCAGCTTGTAAGTGCCGGCCTCGTAGACATCGACCTGGTTGCGCGCCAGCCCGGCCACCACGAACAGCTTGCCGTTCGGGCTGAATGCCAGGTGATAGGGGTTCGACACCGGCATGCGCCGCAACACCGTGAAGGTCACCGGGTCGAGCACCTGCAACTCGTTGCCGGAGGAATCGCCGATCAGTAGCTCCTTGCGATCTGGCGTCAGGGCCCAGTGGTGCGGCTCGCGCAGCACCGGGATGCGCCGGGTCTCCCGCCGCGTGGCCATGTCGATGACGCTGAGCGAGGCGGCGCCGGAATTCATGATCAACACCGCGCCGCCGCCAGCCTGTGCCAACGCAGCCTGTGCCAGCGCCGCCCGTGGCAGCAACGCCGCCGCGGCCCCCAGCCCAAGCGCGGCACGCCGCGTCAGCCCGTCTGATCCGGAATAATTTTCCGCCCACATATCAAGCTATTCCACAGCAGTATTCAGGTAATCCGATAGCACACCCAAAGCCCGAGGGTCCACCGAACCCGCCCGCGGGAGTCAGCCCGCCACCATGCGCCCGTCACATGGCCCCGGTGCTGTTCGTTGACCAGGATCATGGCGACTCGGATTTGCGCTCCGGGCGTGCCGCCACTAGCCCGGCGGCGACGATCACCACCGCGCCGGCCAGCGTCCAGACATCCGGCAACGCGCCGAACAACGCCCAGCCCAGCAACATGCTCCACAGCAGTGAGGAGTAGCTGAACGGCGCCAGCAGCGAGGCCGGCGCGAAGCGATACGCCTGCACCAACAGGTACTGCCCGCCCGAGGACACCAGCCCCAGTGCCACGCCCAACGCCCAATCCGCCGCCCCTGGCCATGCCCAGCCCATCGGCAGCACCGCCGTCATTGCCACCAAGCCCACCACCGCCGACCACAGCAGCGTCGTCGCCGTCGGGTCGTGGCCTGCCATGCGCCGGGTCAGCACCACCGCCACCGCCCAGGCCGTTGACGAGGCCACCACCAGCAGGGCGGCCGGCTGGAATGCCTCGGTACCCGGCCGCACGATCACCAGCACGCCCAGCAGCCCGACCACGATCGCAGCCCAGCGTGCCGCACGCACCACCTCGCCCAGCACGACCACCGACAGGGCGGTGATCAGCAGGGGCGAGACGAAGCCGACCGAGGTTGCCTCGGCCAGCGGCATGGTCTGGATCGCCGCCACATACATCAGCGCCGAAACCGCGAGCAACAGTCCACGCACCACCTGCAGCCGCGGCTGCTTCACCCGCACCCGCCCGCCCGCGGTGCGCGCCACCAGCACCAGCGCGAAGGGCACGAACACCAGATAGCGGATCCAGTTGATCTGCGTTGCCGGCATGGCATGGCCCAGCCACTTGGCCATCGCGTCAGACATGGTGAAGCAGAACACCGCGCCGAGAATGGTCAGGATGCCGCGCACCGGGCGGTCGGAATTGGTCTCGCTCATATTGTCCGCCACCAGCGTCGTGTCAGCGCGATCGCCAGCAATCCCTCCACTCCGATTATCGCCGTCGCATACGACGCGCCGAGCCAGTCGGCCAGCAGGCCAAGATGGAGAAAACCCAGCGGCGCCGACCCGATGCATACCGCCAGCACCCCGAACACGCGGCTGCGTGCCTCGGCTGGCGCCAGCACATAGACCAGGGTCGACTGCATTACGCCGAAGCAGGAACTTGCCGCCCCCACCACGGTCAGCGCCGCGGCCGCGCTGAGCGGTTCGGGTGCCAGGGCGAAGGCGACGAAGAACAGCAGGTAGACTGCGGTGCCGCCGACATAGGTCGCGCGATACAGCCCCGGCCGCAGCCACAGTGCCAGCGCGGCCGCCGAGGCCAGCGCCCCCAGCCCGTCCATGCCGGCCAGAAGCCCGATCGCCGGCGCCGACAGGCCCAGCCGATCGGCGCCGATCACCGGCACCATGCTGGTCGCCGGCCAACCGAACAGGTTGAAGATCATGGTCACCACCATGGTGCCCATCAGCCGCTGGTCGCGCCGCACCACGGCGAAACCTTCGGCGATGCGCGCGGCCAGCGATCGCCCGCCAGCGGCCTGTCGCGGGTTGCGATAGCCAATGCGCCAGGCCGCGACGATCGTCGGCACGTACAGCAACGCCCCCAGCGCGAACGCCCCCTGGATGCCGACGGCCGCCAGCAACGCGCCACCCAACGCCGGGCCGATCATCCGCGCGGCGTTGCCGGCGCCGATATCGAACGACATGCCGGCCGACAGCCGAGCAGCGCCGACCACCTCACCGATCAGGAAGCGCCGCACCGTATTGTCGCTGGCCCACGCCATGCCGTTCAGCAGGCTCGCCACCGCGAGGTGCCAGACCGCCAGCCGCCCGCCATGGGCCAGCACGGCGAGCACCGAAGCGGTCAGCGCCATCGCCACCAGCACCACCACCAGCAGGGTGCGGCGCTGCACCCGCTCGCCCAGGGCCCCCAGCACCGGGCCAAGCAAACTCATGGGCAGCATTCGCAGCATGGTCAGCATCGCCACCAGGAAGGCCGAACCGGTCTGCTGATAGGCGAACACCGCCATCGCCAGCGTGTCGAGCCACCGCACCACCGACGACAGGGTGCCAACCAGCCACAGCCGGCGGTAGTCGGCCAGCGCGAAAACCGAGAACCGGCCCGCCCCGCCTGCTCCCGTGGCGCCTTCTGGCATGGCGTTCATCGGACGAATCCGCCCAGCACGTGCGGCCCTTCCCCCAAGCTGCACCGTCGATAGGCGAGACGGCCGGCGGTGCCTAGCCGGCTTCGCGCCGGCACAGCCCTGCATTTGCGGCACCCGGGCAAATCCGAGCCCTGATAACAACCATCGTAATGATTGATCGATCTAGAAAGGCAAGGCCAGGGCTTCGCCCTGGACCCACCAGAGGCCAAGCCCCTGGACCTTAAATCGATGCTTATAAATGGGTTTCCAAAGGCCGTCGGCCGTCGCGCGAAGGCGCGCTCGCGACTTTGGTGGGTCCCTGCGGTGCGGCTTCGCGCCGCAACGGCAAAGCCCTGGCCTTGGCTTTATACATCGGTCACTCATCAATGTGGTCGGTATGATACCAACGAGTATAAAGAATGACCGTTGGTATATTTTTGATTTTACGCGCCGCCATCCGCGCGCGCCAGGGTGCGCGACGTTGACCATCGGCGCGCGTCCGCCGATATCCGCGTTCATCCGCCCCACTCCTCATGCAAACGCCGAAGCGTCGAAACCGTCCGGCAGCACGCCACGCGGCCGGATCATCTCGTAGGGCCCGCGCGCCAGGAACTGCCCCTGGCCGGGCAGTGCCTGCACCACCCCATCCCGCGCAGCCACCTGCCCGCGCAGCAACGTGGCAAGCGGCCAGCCGGTGACCTCCAACCCCTCGTACGGCGTGTAGTCCATCACCGACTGCATCATCGCGTTGCTCAGCGTCACCCGCTTGGACGGGTCCCATAACACCAAGTCGGCATCGAAGCCGGGTGCCACGCTGCCCTTGCGCGGGTACAGCCCGAACAGCCGCGCCGGGTTGGTTGCGGTGATGCGTACGAAGGTGTTCAGGTCGATCCGCCCCTTCACCACCCCTTCGCTGAACAGGATCGGCAGCCGTGCGGCCAGGCCCGGCACGCCATTGGGGATATCGCGGAATGGCACGTCGCGCCCGTTCACCGATTTTCCCCGCGGCCCGCTGAAGGTCCAGCCGGAATGATCGGAGCTGACCACATCCAGGGTGCTGCGCCGGACGTCGTTCCACAGCGCCTCCTGGTCCGCCTTGGTCCGCGGCGCCGGCGAGCACATGAACTTGGCGCCCTCGAATCCGGGCTTGTCCATGTCCTCGGCGGTCAGCACGAAGTATTGCGGGCAGGTCTCGCCCCAGACCTTCAGGCCGCGGTTCTGGGCGCGGGCGATCTCCTCGGCGACTTCCGAGCAGGACACGTGAAACACCTGGATCGGTTGGTCGACCATCTCGGCCAGTGCGATCGCGCGATGTGTCGCCTCGCGCTCGATCATTTTGGGCCGCGACCAGGCGTGGTATTTTGGCGCGGTAAGCCCCGCTGCCAGCAGCGCCTCGGTGCGCCAGTTGATCGCCTCGTAGTTCTCGCAATGCACCGTCACCAGCGCCCCCGCACGCCGCGCGGCGGCCAGAACGCGCAGATAGGCGCGGTCGTCGAGGTGCAGCGGGTCGTAGGTGAGGAACACCTTCAGGCTACGCACCCCTTGGGCCACCACCTGCGGAATTTCCTTCCAGATCACATCGTCGGTGGCATCGGTGATGATCTGGTGGAACGAATAATCCACCATCGACTGCTTCGCGCGGCGCTGATATTCGGCCAGCGGCGCGAGAAGGCCCTGTCCCTTGAACTGGGTCGAAAACGCGATCACCGAGGTGGTGCCGCCCACCAGGCACGACCGGCTGCCGGTCTCCCACGTCTCCTCGTCCGCGCCGCCACCTTCGTGCAACTGCTCGATATGGCAGTGGGTGTCGACGCCACCCGGCAGCACAAGCAGGCCGCCGGCATCCAGCGTTTCGGCGCCCTCTAGCCGGTGGCCAACCGCGGCGATCCGCCCGTCGCGAATCCCGACATCCGCGCGCATGGTGTCGCTGCCCGTCACCACCGTGCCGCCGCGTACAACCAGGTCGTAATCCGCCATGCCGATACCCTAACGTGTTCGCTGATATGCAACCGGTTTCCTCGCGTTGCCGCAAGCTAACCCTTCATCTCCCCGCCAGGACCGCCCCATGCGCCTGATCAGCCGCACCATCCTTTCCACCGGGCGCGCAATCACACTGACCTTTGACGGCCAGCCGATCGCCGCACTGGAGGGCGAGAGCGTCGCCGCCGCCCTCTCTGCCGCTGGGATCACCACCCTGCGCACCACCCCGACAGGCGCGCCGCGTGGCCTGCATTGCGGCATGGGCGCATGCTACGACTGCGTGGTGACCATCGACGGCCGGCAC
>JBBQOT010000117.1:0-7567 GCA_038331165.1 Acetobacterales bacterium | reverse complement strand
ACGCCCGACAATTCCGAATGGAACCGCCCATCGACGAACACCAGCCGCGTCCCGGAAATTGCCGGTATCCGCGCCAGCAGCGCTGCCGGCGGTTCCGCCCGGGCCGACGCACTGAACTGCGTCTCGGCAAACGGCCGCAGGCTGGTGTAGCGCCACGCCTCCTCGCGCGGCCCCGGCAGTCCCCGGCTGGCCACCAGCCCGGCCGCTTCGGCGCGCAGATGGCTATCCCCGGCCAGCGCCGACTTGCGCGCCTGGTAGCTGGCGACAAACCCGTCCGCCGCGGCCTTCAGCGCCGCCAACGGGCCGGACACGGGCGCGGGCGCGTTCATGCCGCCTCCGGCACCACGGCGGCATAGCCCCCGGCCTCTAGCGCATGCGCCAGCTCCGGACCGCCCGATTTCACGATGCGACCCTGCGACAGCACATGCACCCGGTCCGGCACGATGTGGTCCAGAAGTCGCTGATAATGCGTGATCACCACGGCCGAGAAATCTGGCCCGCGCAGCGCGTTCACGCCATCGGCGACGATTTTCAGCGCATCGATGTCCAACCCCGAATCGGTTTCGTCCAGGATCGCCAACTTCGGCCGCAGCACCGCCATCTGCAGTACCTCGTTGCGCTTCTTCTCGCCGCCCGAGAACCCCACGTTCACGTTGCGCTTCAGCATGTCGTCCGGCATCGACAGCGCCTTGGCTTGCGCGCGCGCCAACTTGAGGAACTGCACGGCGTCAAGCTCCGCATCGCCGCGCGCCCGGCGCTGCGCGTTCAACGCGGTGCGCAGGAAATTGGCATTGTTCACCCCGGGCAGTTCCACGGGATATTGGAACGCCAGGAACACCCCCAGCGCCGCCCGCTCCTCCGGCTCCAGCGCCAAAAGGTCGTGCCCACCGAACGTGGCCGTGCCCTCGATCGCCTCATACCCCTCGCGGCCCGACAACACATACGACAGCGTCGACTTGCCCGATCCGTTCGGCCCCATGATGGCATGCACTTCGCCCCGCGGCACGACGAGGTCGATCCCTCGCAGGATCTCCTTGCCGTCGATGCGGGCCTTAAGTCCCTTGATTTCCAACATTTCCTTAATCCTTGTCTTGAGCGGGCGAGTCACGCTTCCGGCCTGCGGCCTACAGCGATTGCGCGCTCCCTAACCGACCGAACCCTCAAGGCTGATCGCCAGCAATTTCTGCGCCTCGACCGCGAATTCCATCGGCAGCTCCTTCAGCACGTCCTTGCAGAAGCCGTTGACGATCAGCCCCACTGCATCCTCCTGCGAAAGCCCGCGCTGGCGGCAATAGAACAGCTGGTCTTCGGCGATCTTCGACGTGGTCGCCTCGTGTTCCAGCTTCGCCGTCGGGTTGCGGCTTTCGATATACGGCACTGTATGCGCCCCGCACTGGTCGCCGATCAGCAGGCTGTCGCATTGGGTGAAATTCCGCGCCCCATCGGCCCGCGGCATGATCCGCACCAACCCGCGATAGGTGTTGTTCGAATGTCCGGCGCTGATGCCCTTCGACACGATCGTGCTCTTCGTGCGCTTGCCGATATGGATCATCTTGGTGCCGGTATCGGCCTGCTGATAGTTGTTGGTCAGCGCCACCGAATAGAACTCGCCCACGCTGTCGTCGCCGTGCAGCACACAGGACGGATACTTCCAGGTGATCGCCGACCCCGTCTCCACCTGCGTCCATGAAATCTTGCTGCGTGCGCCACGGCAGGCGCCGCGTTTGGTGACGAAATTGTAGATGCCCCCCTTGCCCTCGGCATCGCCGGGGTACCAGTTCTGCACCGTCGAATATTTGATCACCGCATCGTCGAACGCGACCAGCTCCACCACCGCGGCATGCAACTGGTTCTCGTCGCGCTGCGGCGCCGTGCAGCCCTCCAGATACGATACATGGCTCGAATCCTCGGCGATGATCAGCGTGCGCTCGAACTGCCCGGTATTGCGCGCATTGATGCGGAAATACGTCGAAAGCTCCATCGGGCAGCGCACCCCCTTGGGGATGTAGACAAAGCTGCCATCAGTGAACACCGCCGAGTTCAGCGCCGCGAAGTAGTTGTCGTTCGTCGGCACCACGCTGCCCAGGTACTTCCGCACCAGCTCCGGGTGCTCCTGCACCGCCTCCGAGATCGGGCAGAAGATCACGCCAGACTTGGCCAGCGTCGCCTTGAAGGTGGTGGCCACCGACACGCTGTCGAACACCGCGTCCATCGCCACCTGCGGCCGGTCGGCGCCATCGCCCGGCGCCCCGTCGGCGCCCTCCACCCCGGCCAGGATAGCCCGCTCACGCAACGGGATCCCCAGTTTCTCGTAGGTCCGCAGCAGTTCCGGATCGACCTCGTCCAGGCTTTTCGGCCCCGGCTTCTTCTTCGGCGCGGCATAGTAGTGCAGCGCCTGATAGTCGATTGGCGGGTGCTTCACCATCGCCCAAACCGGCTCGTCCATCTTCAGCCACACGGCATAGGCCGCCAGCCGCCAGTCCAGCAGCCATTGCGGCTCGTTCTTGCGCGCCGAAATCAGCCGGATGATGTCCTCATTCAGCCCCAGCGGCGCCAGCTCCATCTCAATCTCGGTGGAGAAGCCCCACTTGTAGCCAGTCTCGTTGGCCGCCTGAACGGCATCAAGAGTCTCTGTGACAGCAGGCATGGTAATCCCTCTATTCTGCAGCGCGGGATGCAAGAACTGGCGCGGCTGTCGTCGACAACCCGTTCACTCGACCGCCGAGCGCCGAAAGAACTGGCACGCGAAACGCCAGCGGCACCGAGGCATCCCGCATATCGCCCAGCGAAATGGCACCCAGCGCCTGTTCCATCGCGCTGTTCACCAAATCCCACCGCCCCTTCACCGCGCATACCGACGAAACGTCGCAACACGTGTTTGAACCTTCAACACAGGCGGTCAGCGCAATCGGCCCATCCACCGCTGTGATAACGTCGGCCACCGACACCGCCTCCAGCGGCCGCGCCAACCGATAGCCCCCGCGCGCGCCGCGCTGCGAAATCACCAGCCCCGCCGAGGCAAGAGCCTTAAGCACCTTTGCCACCGTCGGCTCCGGCACCCCGGTTCCGGCTGAAAGACCCGGCGAGGTCTGCACGCAATCGCGCGTCACGCGATCCACCTCGCCCAGGCGCATCAACACTACAACGGCATAGTCGGTGAGCTTGGACAGGCGGAACATGGCGGCCCTTCCCGGCATTCCGGCGCTAATCGGACCGATTGGGTCCTGATTGACCCGAAATGGCCCAGCACCCCGCCGCCGTCAAGACCGCCGCGGCCGATTTCCTGCCATTTTCCACGCGCGGGACCCCGGCGCGCGCGCGCCGGCGCCAAGCTCAAGCATGCGCGCCCTACGCCGTGGGGCGGATCATCTCGAACAGGCTCGTCACCTCGGCATAGTCGCCGCGATAGCCGCAACGCGCGATCGGCCGCGCCCCCGCCGTATCGAACATGCCATCCTTCAACCAGCGGTCATCGATATGCACGCCCACCACCTCGCCCAGCACCATCCACGAATCCAGCTTCACCCCGTCCACCCCAGCCAACTGGATGATCTGCGTCACTTTGCATTCCAGCGCCGCGATCGCCTCGGCCATGCGCGGCGGCTTCACCCTGCTGCTCGGCGCCATCGCCAGCCCAGCCAACACGAACTCGTTCACCCCATGCGCCACCGGCGCCGAGGTCGCGTTCATCGCCCGCGCCAACGCCGCACCCACCAGCGAACAGGTGAACTCGCCGGTCGCCTCGGCATTGTCGATGCTGTCCTTGCGGCCCTCGCTGTTGAAAAACACCATCGGCGGAAACGACGAGATCGCGTTGAAGAAACTATACGGCGCCAGGTTCGGCCGCCCCTGGGCATCCACCGTGCCGATCCAGCCAATCGGCCGCGGCGCCACGATCGCCTTGAACGGGTCGTGCGGCAGGCCATGGCCCTTGCGCGGTTCGTAGAAATAATCGCCCACCGATCGGCCCTCCATGCTTACGTCCCAAACATACCGGGGCACAGCGCGCGCCGCAAAGCCAAGCGAAAGGCAAGGCCAGGGCGTTGCCCTGGACCCACCAGGGGCCAAGCCCCTGGACCTTAATACATTCTCATAATTGGGTTTCCAAAGGCCGTCGGCCTTTGGTGGGTCCCTGCGGTGCGGCTTCGCGCCGCAACGGCAAAGCCCTGGCCTTGCCTTCAATCCTCAGCCCGCAGGCTCAGCGATCCGCTGCGCACAGCGTCAGCGGCCAGATATGCTGCGATACCCGGCTGATATGCATCTCGGCATAGACATGCCGGCCATGGAACAGCACCACCACCGCCAGCATTGCCGCCGCCACGCCGATCCAGCCGCGCCGCAGCGCCGGCCGCGGTCCCGCCAGCCACGCCAGCACCACCACGCCCGCGGTGCCGATCAGCCCGCCCACGATCACGTCGGCCAGCGTGTGCACACCCAGCGCCCAGCGCGTAAACCCCACCACCAACGCCACGACCAGCCCGCACAGCACCGGCACTGCAAGGCGGAACCGCGCACCCCCCAGCACGAGCGCGAGCACCCCGCCATAGACAACGGCTGCCGAACTGGCATGCCCGCTCGGGCTCAATAGTCCCATCGACGGCATCAGGCTTTGACAGGCGATGGTCGACATCTTGGCCAACAGCACCACGCCCAGCGTCGCCGGCACCGCGAAAAACCACGCCAACGCCCCGCGCCACCACCCGGCCAGCAACAGCACCACCCCCGTGGTTGCCACCAGCGGCAAAATCACGGCCTGATCGCCAAGATCGGTCACAAAATGCAGGCCCATCGGCAAATTCCGATTTTCCCAAGCGATGAAAGACATGGTGCCACCAGCGGGCGGTCCCAACATGGCGGCGAAACATCAATTTCGTATTAGCGCGATCACGATAGCACGGCGCCCAAGGCATTGCGCAACGCCACTGCATCCTGTTTTGTGCCGCCACTCCCACCCCGTCAGAAGGCCCACCCCCATGACCACGATCCGGCTCGGCGAAACCACCGTCGCGCGCGTCTACGAACTGATGGGCCCCGGCTTCCCCGCCAACCGGCTGCTGCCCGACTGGGACCCCGAGATCCTCAAGGAACACGGCGGCTGGCTATCGCCGAACTACTACGAGGCCGCCACCGGAAGTTTCATCTCCTCGATCCACTCCTGGGTCATCCGCACCAAACACCACACCATCCTGGTCGACACCTGCTGCGGCAACGCCAAGAACCGCCCAGGCTTCGACCGCTTCCACATGCTCGACACCGCCTATCTCGACCGCCTGCGCGCCGGCGGCGTCGAACCCGAACAGGTCGACTACGTGCTGTGCACCCATCTGCACGTCGACCATGTCGGCTGGAACACCAAGCTGCTCGACGGCCGCTGGGTGCCCACCTTCCCCAATGCCAAATACGTTTTCTCCAAGGTCGAGCGCGACCACTGGGACCCCGCCCGCAACCCCGACC
Organism: Acetobacterales bacterium; assembly: GCA_038331165.1. Taxonomy (GTDB): domain Bacteria; phylum Pseudomonadota; class Alphaproteobacteria; order Acetobacterales; family Acetobacteraceae; genus CAMDGX01. Next base: position 2,113 of record JBBQOT010000117.1, on the reverse strand, counting down.
TCACCCCCGCCCAAGCGGCGATCTTCCAGGATTCCGTGCTGCCGGTGATCGCATCCGGACAGGCGCAGGTCGTCGAGATGACCGACCAGATCGGCGACGGCCTGCTGATCGAACCCGCCCCCGGCCACGCCCCCGGCCATGTCGTGCTCCGCCTGCAATCCGCCGGCGATGAGGGAATATTCATCGGCGACGTCATGCACCATCCGATCCAGGTCTATCGCCCCGAATGGTCCAGCGCCTTCGACACCGACCCCAGGCAGGCCGAACAGTCGCGCCGCCGCGTGCTCGACCTGTGCTGCGAAACCGGCGCCCGCGTCTTCCCCGCCCATTTCGGCGTTCCCCATACCGGCTTTGTGCACCGCAACGGCCGCGGCTACCGCTTCGAGTTCGACCACGGCGCGCCCGCCTGATGTCCAAAATCGTCGACCTGCCGCACACCATCCCCCTGCAGGGTGCCAGCAACCTGCGCGACCTCGGCGGCTGGCCCACGCGCGAGGGCGGTCGAGTCCGGCGCGGCCACGTCTACCGCTCCGCCGCCCTGCACGCCGTCACCCCTGATGACATCGCCACCCTGCACGCCCTCGGCGTGAAACACATCGTCGACTTCCGCGGCGAAGGCGAACGCGCCCGCTGGCCCAGCCGCCTCACCGCCGGCGTCACCATCCACGAACTGACCATCGCCCCCACCATCGGCGCCTCGCTGCGCGACCTCGTCGGTGACCCCGCCTCCACCAGCGACGATGTCGTGCGGGTGATGCGCCAAGCATATGGCTCGTACATAACCGACTGGCACCACCGCTACGCCACCATGTTCGACCTTCTGCTGCACGAGACGCCCGCGCCGCTGCTGTTCCACTGCACCGCCGGCAAAGACCGCACCGGGGTCGCTGCCATGCTGCTGCTGGCCGCCCTGGGCGTCGATGACGACGTGATCCACCACGACTATCTGGCCACCAACCGGCTGTGGCGCCGCGATGCCGAGGTCGCCGCCGGGCTACCGCCAGCGGTGGCCGATACCCTGCTCACCGTCCAGCCCGCCTTCCTCGAAGCCGCCTACGACGCCATCCACGCCAGCCATGGCAGCATCGACGCCTATCTACGCGACCGCATCCGGCTCGATGACACGCGGCTGGCGGCGCTGCGGGCGCGGTTGGTGGAGTAGCGAGGCGGACAAGAATCTTCTTTTTGTGAACAAAAAGAAGCAAAAAAACTTTGTCCGTTGGTGGGGTGGGGCTTGCAGCGGACAGTTATAATAACTATGTTATTTACAGCAACATAGGGGCGACACCGCCAGCGCTGCCGCTTGCCACCCATCTGGGCCGAATCATCGTTGGCATCTGGCACATCTCCGGCAGCCACGCCTTCCGCCGCCAGTGGCTCCACCTCCAAAACCGCTACCTCCGCCGCGCCGTACCCCGGCTGGAACGCCTCATCGCCCGGCTGCAAGCCGGCCCCCTCCCGCCGCCACGCCGCTCTCGAGCCAGCGCCGATCGCCGCCCCCACACTCCCAGCCCGCGCGGGCCAGGGAGCCATGCCTGGCTCATCCGCCTGGTCCAGCCCACCGCCCAGTTCAGCGGCCAGGTCGAAGCCCTGCCCAACCGCCGATTTTCGCCCGCCTGAGGTACGGCGACGCAGCGCGCCATTAGTATTACGTTATAGAAATTTTATACCGACGCTCATATCCCGCGTCACATTATACCAACCACTCAAAACACTGACTCATGATCAGGCAAGGATGGGGTTTCGCCCCAAACCATCGCAGGACTCGCGCGCGCTTTCGCGCGACGGCCAAGCCCCTGCACCTTACCCGTCACAAAAATAATGGGTTTCCAAAGGCCCTCGGCCTTTGGCGGGTCCCCGTCGGCGCGGCTTCGCGCCGCGACGGCAGAGCCCTGGCCTCGGCTTTCTCTATCGGTCAATCATTAGAAGGGTGGTATTACACAACCCCCAATCGCTGCCACACCGCCAACCGGTCGCCCAGCACGGTATTCAGCGTCGCCGCCAGCCCGTCCCGCTCCTCGTCCGGCCCGTCCGGCAGCAACTCCGCCGCGAAGGCCACGGGGTCGGGCACCTCTCCGGTGGCGCCGATCCTTGCCGCCACCAGCGATTCGGC
>JBBQOT010000116.1:0-7578 GCA_038331165.1 Acetobacterales bacterium | reverse complement strand
TGGACCCGCCAAAGGCCGACGGCCTTTGGAAACCCGTTAATAATCATATAGTTAAGGTGCAGGGGCTTGGCCCCTGCTGGGTCTCCGTCGGCGCGGCTTCGCGCCGCGACGGCGAAGCCCTGGCATTGCCTTCTTTCACGGGTCAGTCAGCCAGGCGGTTGGAACGAAGCGCTGCTTGACCCCACCCTCGGCGCCAGCGCGCGCGGGACCGGCAGCAGCGCGAGCATGTCGCCGCCCCCGGGCCTGGCGGTCACCTCGGTGACCGCCTCAAACACCTCGGGCAGGCAGTGCATGGGCGAAATCACCTGTAAGGCGACATGCGCCGCCGGATCATCCGCCCTGCGCCATCGCCAGATAGTTCACGCCAAGGCGGCCACCCGCCTTCCAGCCGCCATCGCGCAGGTCGGGCACCAAGCCGGTGATGTCGGCCAGCCGCAGCCCGGCGGCGCGCAGCCCGCCATCCAGTTCGGCCGGCGTGACGAAGCGCTTCCAGTCATGCGTGCCCACCGGCAGCAGCCGCAGCACGTATTCCGCCCCCAGGATCGCCGTCGCCCACGACTGCCGCGTGCGGTTGAGGGTGGACACGAACAGCAACCCTCCCGGCTCCAGCAGCCCGGCCAGCGTGCGCAGGAATTGCGCGGGATCGGCCACGTGCTCGATCACCTCCAGCGCGGTGATCGCCGCAAACCGCGCCCCCTCGGCGAGCAGCGCCTCGGCAGCACCCTGGCGGTAGACCAGCGTCAGCCCCTGTCCCTCGGCATGGGCACGCGCGGCCTCGATCGCCTCGCCAGCGGCATCCAGGCCGGTGACCTCGTAGCCCAGTCGCGCCAGCGCCTCGGCCGCCAGCCCGGCGCCGCAGCCGACATCCAGCAGCCGCACCGGGCCCCCGAACCGCCGCCGCAGGCGCGCCTCGATCCAGCCCACGCGGGCCGGGTTCATCTGGTGCAGCGGCCGCATCGGCCCGTTTGGGTTCCACCACTCGGCGGCCAGGGCATTGAACCGTGCCACCTCCGCCGCATCGACCGAACCCGTCTGCATCGCCCGCTCCACCAGACCCTGCCAATATGTGGCGCCCGCCTGCCGGGCACACAAGCTTGTTGCATGCGTATTGCCGCAGCCGTGCGGTTTGCGCATTGCCCGATTGCTGTACCGGATGATCATGACAATGGCGGTGGGCCTCGGAGTTGCCTATGTGACACGTCCATGAAGATCATCAGCTGGAACCTGCTCCGCCTGGTTGGCGCCTCACCCGCCGAGGTCGCCACCCTGATCGCGCGCGAATCGCCCGACGTGGTGCTGATGCAGGAGGCGACGCCGGCCATCGACCGCCTGCCCGAACTGGTCGGCGGCCACTACATGCGCCGTCTGCAGCCCGGCCGGGTGCACGGCCTGGCGGTCTGGAGCCGCGATCGCCCGGTCGCCACCCCCGAAGTTGTGGCGTTGCCGCAGGGTGCCATGTTCCGCCGCATCGGTCTGGTGGTCGATGTCGGCGATTTCACCCTGGCCAATGTTCACCTGTCGCACGGCCAGGTGCTGAACCGCCGCCAACTCTGGCGCATCGCGGCCAGCCTGCCGGAACGCGCCGCCGTGCTGGGCGACTTCAACCTGGTCGGCCCCTGCCTGCTGCCTGGCTTCCGCGACGTAGGCCCGCGCGAGCCAACCCACCGCGCCGCCGACATGGTGCCGCTGCGCATCGACCGCTGCCTGGTGCGCGGGATCGACTGCCTGTCGGCTCGGGCGCTGCCGCGCGCCTCCTCCGACCATCGGCCGATCGTGGTGCATCTCGTCGCCACGGCCCGGCCGGTCGCACTCGCCGCATGACACCCCTGGCGGGCATCCCCAGCCTCGCCATCGACCCTTTCAGCCGCGGCTTCTTCGACAACCCCTATCCCGGTCACGCCGCCGTGCGTGAAACCGCGCCGGTGGTTCGCCTGCCGGTGCTGGAGGCACATAACCTCACCGGCGGCCGCCCGGTGCTGGGCATCGGCCGGCACGAACACGTCCACGCCGTGCTGATGGACTTCCAGTGCTTTCCGTCCGGCCGTGGCGTCGGCCTGCGCGACTACCGCGCCCACCCGCCGCTGCGCGGCCCCGGCATGATCCTGGAGATCGATCCGCCGCTGCACAGCCAACGCCGCGCCGTGCTCAACCGCGCGCTGTCGCCCGCCGTCGTGCGCGCGCTGCGCCCGCGCTTCACCGCCGCCGCCGACGCCCTGGTCGACCGCCTGCTGGACCAGGGCGAGATCGATGCCATCCGCGACATCGCCGAGGCCTTTCCGCTGGGCGTCTTTCCCGACGCGCTGGGCCTGACGCCAGACGGCCGCGACAACCTCCTGCCGTTCGGCAACTTCGTCTTCAACTCCATGGGTCCCGACAACGACCTGCTGGCCGCCTCGCTCGCTGAAATGCCGCCGCTGGCCGAATGGGCCACCCGGCAATCGCAGCGCGACCGCCTCGCCCCCGACGGCATCGGCGCGATCATCCATGCGGCCGCCGACGCCGGCGAGATCACCCACGAGGAAGCACCTTTGCTGGTCCGCGCCTTGCTCTCCGCCGGTGTCGACACCACGGTCAACGGCCTCGGCGCCGCGCTGTCGTGCCTGGCCGCGGCACAAGACCAGTGGGCCCGCCTGCACGCCGACCCCAGCCTGGCGCGTGGCGCGTTTGAGGAGGCGATCCGCTTTGAATCTCCGGTGCAAACCTTCTTCCGCACCACCGCCTGCGACCTGGAACTGGGCGGCGCCGCCATTCCCGAGGGCACCAAGATCCTGATGTTCCTCGCCGCCGCCAACCGTGACCCGCGCCGCTTCGCCAACCCCGACAGCTTCGACATCACTCGCAACGCCAGCGGCCATGTCGGCTTCGGCGCCGGAATCCATATGTGCGTCGGGCAAATCCTCGCCCGCCTGGAGGGCGAGGTTCTGCTGGCCAGCCTCGCCCGCCGTGTGGCACGCCTCGAACCCACCGGGCCGGCGACCCGCCGCTACAACAACACCTTGCGCGGCCTCGCGGCACTGCCGATCCGGCTGGTGGCGGCGTAGGCAGGAAGGCCAGCCAGGGGCCGAGCCCCTGGAACTCATATCATTGAAATTAAAGGATTTCCAAAGGCCCTCGGCCTTTGGCGGGTCCAGGGCAGAGCCCTGGCCTTGCCTTTGCTGGATCGGTCGCTATTTCCAACGTCTGGTATCAGCAGCCGATTGCACATCCGTCCAGGCGCGGGTCTGCCGCACCAACGAGTGTGCCGGATTGGTGGTCGATCTCGATCAATTGGGCACCACCCAACGGCCAGGGGTCGGGCAGGTCGTTGTGCCAGTTCAGGGTGTGGCCGAGCGCGCGCAGGCCGTTGATCGTCGCGGCGGGAATGCCGCGCTCGGCCTCGACGGTGCCGCCGTCGTGCCACAGGCGCGGCAGGTCGAGCGCCTCCTGTACATTGCAGCCGTGGTCGAGCAGGTTGCCTAGAACGTGGGCCTGGCCCCAGGCCTGATAATGCCCGCCCACCACGCCCAGGACGTGGGTAACGCGGCCATCGCGCGACACCATGGCGGGGATGATCGTATGCAGCGGCCGGCGACCGGGGCCGAACTCGTTGGCATGGCCGGCCTGCAGCGAGAAGCCGCGGCCGCGGTTCTGCAGCAACACGCCGGTGCCTGGCGGCACGATGCCGCTGCCGAAATCCTCGAACACCGAGGCGATCATGCTGACCGCGGTTCGGTCGCGATCCACCACTGCGACGTGGCAGGTATCGGTGCCCATGGTGGGTGAGGGCAGGGTGTCTTGCGGCAGGCATCGCGTGGCATCGACCTGGGCTGCGAGGCGGTCGAGTTCTGCGGGGTGCAGCATTGCGGTCCATGCGGCGCCGGCGGGATCGCCCACGAGGCGGTTGCGGGCTGCAATAGCCATACGCCCGGCCTCGATCGCGCGATGCAGGCGGGGCACACCGAGCGGGCCGCCGGCCGCCCGTGGCAGCCGGTCGAGCACGCCGAGCATCATCAGCGCGGCCACGCCTTGGCCGTTGGGTGGGCATTCGTGCACCAGGTGGCCGCGATAGGGGATGGCGACGGAATCGACGAAGGCGCCGGCGTGGTCGGCGAAGTCGGCCACGGTGTGCGTTCCGCCAAGCGCGCGCAGGTGCGCGGTGATGTGCGCGGCGGTGGCGCCGCGGTAGAACGCCGCGGCACCGCCATGCGCGATTGCACGCAAGGTTGCGGCCAGTTCCGGCTGGCGGTGGACCTGCCCCGGCGCCGGCGGCTGGCCGTCCCACAGGAACAGCCGCGTCGCCTCGGCGTCGGCACGCAGGCGGTCGGCGGCGCGGGCCCATTGGCGGGCGATCACGTCGTGCACGGGGTAGCCGTGTTCGGCATGGGCGATGGCCGGGCGGAGCAGCATGTCGAGCCCGCGCGTGCCGTGCGCGTCGGCCAGGCGCTGCCATGCCTCGACCACCCCTGGGATGGTGACCGCATGCGGGCTGGCGGAGGGCAGCGCGCCCCAGCCCTGGGCGCGGGCCCAGGCCGCGTCGGCCCCGGCGGGGGCGCGGCCCGAGCCGTTATAGGCGAGGACCGGGGTGCGCCCGCCGGCGGCGACCAGTGCGAAGCAGTCGCCGCCGATGGTGACGTTCAACGCTTCCACCACGCACAGCACGGCCATGGCGGCGATGGCCGCGTCGACCGCGTTGCCGCCGTTGTGCAGCACCACCAGCGCCGCCTGTGAGGCGAGCGGGTTCGAGGTGGACACCATGGCGCCGCAGGCCCGGGCGGGCGAGCGGCCGGGACTTTCCAGGTCGCGCATGGATCGAGTTTATTGGCCAGGGAGGCTAAAGCAATCCCCATCAGATATGTCTGCACGCGCAACCCCTCTTGACCGTTATTGATAGGGTTGTTTAGGGTTTGGGCAGTCGTTCCAGGTCAGCCCCGTGCCCTTAGCGCCCGCAACCGCCGGCTCCCCCTCACTGGTCCGCCGGATCAACGCCGCACTTGTTCTGCGCACGTTGCGCAACCGCGGCGTGATGTCGCGGCCGGAGATTGCGAGCGCCACCGGCCTGTCCCAGCCGACGGTGCACGAAATCGCCGCGGTGTTGCTGCGTGACGGCCTGGTGCTGGAATCCGCCGCCGGCGACCTGCCGGCCAGGCGCGGGCCCAAGGCGCTGCGCCTGGCGTTCAACGCCGCAGCGGGGCATGTGCTGGGCATCGACGTCGGCGCGGCACAGGTGGTGGTGGTGCTCGCCGACCTCGCCGGACGCGTGGTGGCGCGCGTGGCGCTCGATCCCGGGCGGCGGGCAGCGTTGCACCCGGGCCGGCTGGTGCCGCGGGTGCGCGATGCGATGGCGGCCGTGCTGGCCGAGGGCGGCGTGGTGCCGCGCGACATCATGTCGGTGGCGGTGGCGTTGCCGGCGATCATCGACCCGGTTTCGGGGCGCGCGAGCCTGGTGCCAGCGCTGCCGGATTGGGAGGGCTTCGCCCTGGCGCCGCAGTTGCAGGCTGGCTTCGACCATCCGCTGTCGGTGCACACCGACGTGCATCTCGCCTGTCTGGCGGAAACCCGGTTCGGCGCGGCGCGGGAGGACGGCGACGCCGTCTATATCCATCTCGGCATCGGCATCGGCATGGGCATCCTGCAGCACGGCAAGGTGGCGCCTGGCTTCGACGGTGCGGCCGGGCAGATCGGCAACCTGCCGATCCACGACCCCGAGGACCCGCCCGAGGCCGGGTTCGGCATGTTCGAATGGACAGCGGGCAGTCTTGCCTTCACGCGCCTGGGGCGACGGGCGGCGGCGGGCGATGGCCGGCTGTGGGCCGCGTGTGGTGGCGACCTGGACAAGCTTGGCCCGGTCGAGGTGGCCGCGGCCGCAGCGCGGGGCGACGCGGCGGCGCGGGGCATCATGGAGCGCCAGATCGCCTACCTCGCCTTGGGCCTGGCCTCGGTGGTGTGCGTGCTCAACCCCGCGACGGTGATCCTGGGCGGGGAGATCGCCGGACTGGGACAGGCGATTGTCGACCCGGTGCGCAAGCGGCTGGGCGGGCTGGTGCCGCGGCCGCCGCGCCATGTCATCGCCTCGTCGCTCGGCGCCGACGCGGTGGCGCTGGGTGCCGTGCAGATGGCGCTGCAGGACGCCGACACGCGGCTGTTGCTGGCCCCGCTGGCGCGGGTTGCATGAGCGCGCGCCCCACCCGTTCCCTCGAAGGCCGCGTGGCCGTCGTCACCGACGCCGCCCACGGCATCGGTGCCGCATGTGCCCGCGCCCATGCCGCAGCCGGGGCCGCCGTCGTGGTCTGCGACATCGATCTTGCCGGCGGCGCTGCCACCGCCGCTGCCATCCGCGGCACCGGCGGTGCGGCCAATTTCATCGCCTGCGACGTTTCGCGCAGCGCCGATTGCAGCGCGCTGATCGCGCAAACCGTCGCCGACCATGGGCGGCTGGACATCCTGCACGCCAACGCCGGCATCGAGCTATGCCGCTCGATCTGGGACACCACGGATGCGGAGTGGGAGCGCATTCTGGCGGTCAACCTCTCGGGCAGCTTCTGGTGCGCGCGCGACGCGATGCGGGTGATGCGCGACATCGGGCGTGGCGGAGTGGTGACCTTCACCGCTTCGCCGCACGCCTTTCTCACCTCGCGCGAGATTGCCGTCTATGCCGCCACCAAGGGCGGGCAGGTGGCGCTGATGCGGGCCATGGCGCTGGAGGGCGCGCCCTTCGGCATTCGCGTGAACGCCGTGCTGCCGGGCGCCACCGACACGCCGATGCTGCGGCGTGAGGCACAGGCGAACACCGACCCCGACGCCCTCATGCGCAGCTTTGCCGCCGCCCAACCGATGGGGCGCCTGGTGCGGCCGGACGAGGTGGCGCAGGTCGCCGCCTTCCTAGTGTCCGACGCCGCCAGCGGGGTGACCGGCAGTTGCGTGGCCGCCGATGGCGGGCTGATGGCGGCGATCAATTCCGGCCCCGCCATGTCCTACACCGGCGAGGGCGCATGACCGCCGCGCCCGGGTTCCAGGCGGTGATCGGCCGCGGGCTCCTGGGCGAACTGCGCCATTTCGTCCATCGCCCGTTCCTGGTGGTGACGATGCACGATCTGTGGCCGCTGTTCGCGGACGCCTTCGACGGTGCGGCGTGCCGCGTGCATCTCGTCACCTCGATGGACCAGGCGGCGCTGGAGCGGCCATACAGTACGGCCGCCACATGTTTGCACATGCTTGCCCAGTCGGGGCAGCTGCAGCCAAAATGAATTTCTTTGGGCGACGGAAACATGCCATACTTTCTCTCGGTAAACAGAACTTCTAATTCTTTGGGGAATTTCCCTTCGATCAGTTGTTCCAATGAATCGATTCTGTGATTGCATAATGCCGTGACCTGCTCCCACTTCTCACTTTGTAAAGTATCGATTTCGATCACGACTTCGTATGGCTTTGCCCGGCTTCCCTGAACCATGGCTGTGATGCGGCCCTGATGTATCTTCAAATCCAGAACCGCATTGCTGCGCACATAGGTTTTACCTCTTGCAATCCGATTTCCATAGTCCGCATAGCTCTCAAGGTTGAGATTCCAGGCCTTTCCCCACCAGCTCCTGGCAAGGGTCCTGC
>JBBQOT010000115.1:0-7592 GCA_038331165.1 Acetobacterales bacterium | reverse complement strand
GAACCGGTTCTGCCCGCGCAACAGCTCGGTCTGCGCCATCTTGCGCATGTGCCCCTCCGCGAAATCCGGCAGCTCCGCGGCCACCGCCAGGGTCGGCAACGGCGGCACGGTATAGGCGGGGTCGTGGCGGAAGCGCGCCTCGCGGGTGTAGTTCACCGGCACCAGCACCCTGGCCAGCTCCTGCAGCGCCGCATTTCGTTTCTCCGGCGCGGCACCGGCCAGATCGCCCAGCGCCGCCTTCAGCCCCTCCACCGCCGCGCGCGCCGGCGACAGATCGGCCATCCCCTGGCTCGCCCGCGCGTAGCCGTCGATGGTGGCCAGGAACTCGTCGCAGGTGGCCCCCCAGTCGAACGGCAACACCTCGGCATTGGCCACCCGCAGCACGGACAGCAGGTAGATGCGGATATCGGTCAGCAGGATGTCGCGGTCGGCGATCTCCAGCTGGTCGTTCTCGGTGTGCCAGGCGATGTTCGCCCCGCAGCCGGACACGTCGTAGTAGCCCTTCTCCGCCCGCACCGCGTCCGGCATGGTCGAGCTGAGCATGAAGAAGCTCGGCAGGCCGATGTTGTTGAAGCTGTAGTCGCCGGCCTGCGGCGGGCGGTGGATGCCCACCACCGCATCGGGCACGATGTCGCGGATCGCCGCCTCGGTCAGGGCGGCGCATTCGCTGAAGGCGCGCGTGTCGTGGTAGCTGGTGGCCCAGCGGCAGCCGGGCGAATCGCAGTTCACCTGCGCCACGCAGTTGCGGTCCAGGTCCATGGCGAAGGCATCGGTGAACCAGGTGGAGCCGGCGTAGCGCCCGGTGGAATGGCCCGGCCACCAGGCGAGTTTCACCGACCGCCGCAGCCCGTCGCGATGGGTCCACAGCACGCGCGCCAGTTCCATCAGGGTGGCGTCGCCGGTGGCGTTGTCGCCCACGCCGACATCCCACGAATCCAGGTGGCCGTGCACCAGCACGAATTTTTCCGGTTCGATGGTGCCAGGGATGGTCACCACTGGGATCTTCTGCATGAACCAGCCTTCGACCAGGTCGGTGCGGATGGTGGCCTCGCCGCCCTGCTCGGCCAGCGCCATCAGCTTCTGGCCGTCCGGGTTGTTCACCGCGATGACCGGGATTTTCGGCTTGCGCACCCAATCCTGCAAATCCGGGCTGCCCCAGATCGTGGTGCAGGTGCCCCAGTGGATGTCGACACCCGGATTGACCGCGATCAGCCCGATGCCGCCCCATTCCTCGATCAGGCTGGTCAGCGCCGGGTTGCCGAAGCCCTGGATCACCACGATGTTGCCGCCGACCAACGCACGGACCTCCTCCACCGAGGAGATGCTGCCGCCGAACAGCGTTTTGATGTCGCGGTTGTAGCTGCGCAGCGCCTTGGGGTTGGCTTGGAGTTTTACCAGCCTGCCGGTGCGCCCGCCGGGCACCGGCAGCGACGACGACGGCGGCTTGGCGCGATAGGTGACGCCACCGGCACTGACCGAGGCGGCATAGGGGATGGACAGGTAGATTTCGGGTTCGTGCACCTCCACCGGAATGCCCGCGCCGCGCAGCCGCTGCACCAGCGTGTCGACGCCGCGGTTGACGTCTTCCGGCCGCCAGCGCGGCATGGTGGCGAAGCTTTCAACCAGCGCCCACGGCATATCCAGGCTTACTTCGTCGACGAAACGCTGCTCGGTGGCACTGATTGGCATCAGGTGGTCCCTTTGTCTGTGGGCGTATGCCACCATTCTTCAAGCACCGGGGCAAGCCGGCCGGGCAAAAGAATGGGCTTGTGGACGCGCGGCCGGCCGCGTTGTATGCGCTGCATCATGAACCTTCAGAGGGGTCTTCAGATGAAGCGGTTCCTATTCGCCGCCGCGGCCGCCGTGGCGGCCGTTCAGCCGGGTATCGTTCAGCAGGCTTGGGCCCAGCCGGCTGGCGACCCGATCCGCCCGCTGGTGCTGCTGGCCCAGCCCGCCGCGGCGCTGCCGCAGGAGTACCAGGCCGCTGAGCTGGTGGCCGCGGCTTGGCGCGAGCTGGGGTTGCAGGTGGTGATCCGCCCCACGCCCAGCCAGCAGTTCAGCCAGATCGTGTGGTCTGAGCGCCAGCGCTGGGACACCACGACCTGGCAGATGGTCGGCCGGCCCGAGCGCAGCGACCCCGATGAGCTGACCTATAACCTGTTCCTCACGGCCAACATCGCCAACGGCTACAACTTTGTCGGCTACAGCAACCCGGAATACGACCGCCTCGCCCAGGCCCAGCGCGAGGAACTTGATGTCACCAAGCGTCGCGCCGTGGTGGTGCAGATGCAGGAGCTGATCAACAAGGATCAGCCCTATGGCTTCATGGTGCACCCCAAGAACGTGGTGGCATTCAACAAGAACGTCTGGGACGAGAGCTCGATCGTTGAACAGGCCGGCATCGGCGCGCGCAACACCTGGACTTGGCTGAACATCCGCCCGCTGGGGGCGCAGCGCGACATCATCCTCAACTCGGTGTCCACGCCGACCAACCTCAACCCGTTTAACATCTCTGGCGCCCAGGGCAGCTGGGCGGCCGAGATCGCCTGGGACCGGCTGATGCGCATCGGTACCGACGGGCTGCCGCAGCCCTGGGCCGCCGAGAGCGTCACCCGCCCCGACGCGCTGACGGTGAACATCAAGCTGCGCGCCGGCATGAAGTGGAGCGACGGCAGGCCGATCACCATCGACGACGCGGTGTTCAGCCTGGTGGCGCCGGGCATCGGCGACAAATCGCCGATGTACAAGCCCTTCGTCGCCAACATCGCCAATGTGGAGGCCACCGGCGCCGACACGCTGCGCGTGACGCTCAAGCGGCCCGACGCGGCATTCCTGGTCAGCACGCTGGCCAAGCTGAACCTGGCACCGAAGCACGTGTGGGAGCCGATCTTTCAGTCGCTCCAGGGCAAGCCCGACACCGCCGAGAGCGTGATGGAAACCACCCCGGTCACCTCCGGCCCGTTCCGCCTGGTGAAGGCCAAGCTGAACGAGGAGATCGTGCTGGAGGCCTATAACGACCATTGGGCCAAGCCGAAGGCCGCGCGTTGGATCATGCGCATCCAGCCGAACGTGCAGGCCTCGCTGGGCGCGCTGCGCTCGGGCGAGATCAATTTCCTCGCCGACTATACCGGCGATCCGCAGTTGTTGCGCGACGCGGCGAAGGCCAATCCGCAGATCAAGGTCGCCGAGGCGCTGGATATCGGCTTCAAGTTCATCGCCTATAACCACCGCCGCCAGCCCTTCGACAGCACCCCGTTCCGCTTGGCGCTGTCGGCCTCGATCGACCGCCAGCTGCTGGCCGAGGACGCGTTCGGCGGCGCTGCCGTGCCGTCGAACTCCTGGATCTCGCCTGCCCTGGCGGCGTGGTACGACAACGGCATCGAAAAGCGCGTGCCCGGCGGCACCGTTGAGGCAGCCAAGAAAATCCTCAAGGACGCCGGCTATGTGCTGGTCAATGGTCGCCTGCACTACCCCGCCGGCGTGAAGGAAACCACGCCCGCTTTCCAGTGATGCAGCACCCATCCACCCGCCGGCACGCCGCATGAACCGCGCCTGATGAGCAGGGGCGGATTTCTGCGGCTGGTCGCCGAGCGGCTGGGTTTCCTGGTGCTCACGGTCTGGATCGTGACCACCATCACCTTCATCCTATTCCGCCTGATGCCGGGCGACCCGACGCTGGCCTACCTGTCGCCCACTTTCAACGACGACACGCGGCGCGCGCTGCTGGCCAGTTTCGGGCTCGACAAGCCGCTGTGGCAGCAATACCTGATCTATATGGGCAACCTGTTGCAGGGCGACCTGGGCACGTCTTTCCTGCAACGTGTGCCGGTGGCGCAGTTGCTGGGCGATGCGCTGCCCAACACCATCATTCTCACCCTGGTGTCGCTGTCCTGCGCCTATGCCTTTGGCATCGTGGCCGGGGCGTTCCTGGCGTTCCACCGCGGCAGCGCCATCGAGGCGGCGGCGATCCCGGTGGCGCTGGCCACCCGCTCGGCGCCGGAGTTCTGGCTGGGCATGCTGCTGCTGGCGGGGCTGGCCTTCCAGCTCGGCTGGTTTCCCACCGGCGGCGCGTTCGCGCCCGGCTCGGACCTCGGCACCATCGGCGACCGGCTGACCTCGGGCGAATTCTGGCACCACCTCGCACTGCCGGCGCTCACCCTGACGCTCTATCTCCAGGGCCTGCCGCTGCTGCTGATGCGGGCCACCATGCTGGAGGTGCTGGGCGACGAGTTCATCGTGATGGCGCGCATGAAGGGGCTGTCGCGCTGGTCGATCGTGATGCGCCATGCCGCGCGCAACGCGCTGTTGCCGGTGGTCACTGCGTTTGCGCTGGGCCTGGGCGCCAGCGTCGGCGGCAATGTGGTGATCGAAACCGTGTTCGCTTGGCCCGGGGTCGGCCGCGTGCTGGTGCAGGCGGTGCAGGGGGCGGACTATCCGGTGGCGCAGGGCGCCTTCATCCTGATCTCGGTAGTGCTGGCCACCATGAACACGGTGGCCGACCTGGCCTATGCCTGGCTCGACCCGCGGGTGTCGGTCGGTGCGGGTCGTTAAATCTGTCTGGCGCTATCTGCGCGGCGAGCCGTTCGCGGCCGTCGGCGTGGCGCTGTACGCGCTGATCGTGGTGGTCGCGCTGTTCGCCGAACGCCTGGCGCCGCACAACCCGCGCGAGATTCTGCGCGTGGGCCGGCGGGTGGCGCGCTATCTGCCGATGTCGCCCGACAATTGGCTCGGCACCACCTCGTCGGGGCGAGACGTGCTGAGCCAGCTGATCTTCGGCACCCGCTCGGCGTTGCAGGTGGGTCTGACCGCGGCGCTGGCGGTGGTGGCGATCGGCACGCTGCTGGGCCTGCTGTCGGGCTATCTCGGCGGCTGGGTGGACCGGATCATCACCCGGCTGGCCGACATCGTGCTCAGCCTGCCGTTCCTGCCCTTCCTGCTGGTGCTGGCCGCACTCACCCGGCCGGGCACCTCCACCGTGGTGATCGCGGTGGCGCTGTTGCTGTGGCCCAACACCGCGCGCGTGATCCGCTCGCAGGTGCTCAGCCTGCGCGAACGCGCCTGGGTGGAGGCGGCGCGGGTGACCGGCTGTTCTACGTCGCGCATCATGTTCGTCCATATCCTGCCGCAGGTTCTGCCGCTGGCCGCACTCTATGGCTCGGTGGCAATCGGCTGGGCGATCCTGGCCGAGGCGTCGGCCAGCTTCCTCGGCTTCGGCGATCCCGAGACGGTGAGCTGGGGGGTGATGCTGCAAGATGCCTACGCCAACCAGGCACTCGGCCGCGGCGCGTGGAACTGGTTCGCGCCGCCGGGCATCGCCATCATGGCAATGGTGCTGGCCGGCTTCATGATCTCGCGCGGGTCGGAGAAGCTGCTGTTCCCGAAATTGGCCGATAAGTGATGGGGAGCTTAGATAGAAACGAGAAGGCCAGGGCTTTGCCCTGGACCCACCAGGGGCCAAGCCCCTGGACCTTAAATATATGGTTTCCAAAGGCCGCCGGCCTTTGGTGGGTCCAGGGCAAAGCCCTGGCCTTGCTTGGCACTGTCCGAAATTCACTTGGGCAATTGGTGTGAGCCTGCTTTCGGTTGAGAATCTTCAGGTCCATTACCGCACCGGTGCCGGCACGGTGCGTGCGGTTGATGGCGCCACTTTATCGGTCGAGGCTGGTTCCATCCTCGGTCTGGTCGGCGAGAGCGGCTGTGGCAAGTCCACCCTCGGCCGCGCGGTGATGGGCGTGCTGCCCGATTCCGGGCGCATCGCCGGCGGCCGCGTGATCTTCGAGGGTGCCGACCTGGTTGCCATGACCGAGGCCCAGCAGCGCGCGGTGCGCTGGCGCCGCCTGTCGTTCATTCCGCAAACCGCGATGAACGCGCTCGATCCGGTGCAGCGCCTGCGCGCGCAGATGCTGGAGGTGCTGATCGAGCGCGGCGGCCTCAACCGCGCCACCGCCCATACCCGCGCGGAGGAGTTATTCCGCATGGTCGGGCTCGACCCGGTGCGTTTGAGCGACTACCCGCACCAGTTCTCCGGCGGCATGCGCCAGCGCGCCTCGATCGCACTCGCCTTGGCGCTGAACCCGGCCATGGTGATCGCCGACGAGCCCGTGACCGCGCTGGATGTGATCGTCCAGCGCCAGGTGCTCGACGTGATCCGCGAGCTGCAATCGCGCCTGGGCCTGGCGATGATCCTGGTGACCCACGACATGGCGGTGGTGGCCTATGCCTGCGACCGCGTCGCCGTGATGTATGCTGGCATCGTGGTCGAGGCTGGCGCGGTGCGCGAGGTGCTGGAACGCCCGTTGCACCCCTACACCATGGGGCTGACGCACGCTTTTCCCGATGTGCACGGCGAAACCGGCGAGCTTGTGCCGATCGACGGCTCGCCGCCCTCGCTGCTGGCGCCGCCGCCCGGCTGTCGCTTCGCCCCGCGCTGCCCGTTCACCGTGGCGCGCTGCCACACCGACGTGCCGCCCGCGGTCACCAGCGGCGACCACATGGTGGCCTGTTGGCGCGCCGATGAAGCCCCCGCACTGCGCGACCTCGCGGCCAAAACCGCCACCTGGGCGGCGATGGACACGCCATGACCGCGGTGATCGAAGCGCGCGCATTGGGCAAGACTTTCGGCAGCGGGCGCCGTGTGGTGCACGCGGTGCAGGGGGTCGATCTGTCGGTTGCCGCCGGCGAGGCGCTGGGCATCGTCGGCGAATCCGGCTGCGGCAAAACCACGACCGCGCGCATGCTGCTGCGCCTGGAGGAACCCACCGCCGGGCAGGTGATCTTCGACGGTCTGGACATCACCCATCTGCGCAGCCGGGCGCTGCTGCCGTTCCGCGCCCGCGCCCAACTGGTGTTCCAGAATCCGTTCGATGCACTGAACCCGCGCTTCACCATCCGCCGCACCCTGGCGGAACCGCTGCGCAATTTCGGCATCCCCGAGGCAGAGCACGCAGCCCGCATCGATGCCGTGATGGCGCGCGTTCGCCTGACCCCAGCCGCCGCCTGGCTCGACCGGTTTCCGCACGAACTCTCGGGCGGCCAGTTGCAGCGCGTGGTGCTTGCCCGCGCGCTGATCCCTGGCCCGACGTTGATCGTCGCCGACGAGCCGGTTTCCATGCTCGATGTTTCCGTGCGTGCGGGCATCCTGAACCTGCTGCGCGCCGCGCGCGACGAGCTCGGGCTGGCCGCCATCTACATCAGCCACGACCTTGCGCTGATCCGCTATGTCTGCGAGCGCACGGTGGTGATGTATCTCGGCCGCATCGTGGAAGAAGGCCCAACCGCCGCACTCATCGCCAAACCGCGCCATCCCTATACCGCCGCCCTGGTGGCCGCCGTGCCGGTGCCGCGCGTCGACCAGGACCGCGCGGCGCTGCCGATCAAGGGCTCCCTGTCCGATACCCCCACCGGCGGCCCCGGCTGCGCATTCCGCGACCGGTGCCTGCATGCCTTCGCCCGGTGCGAAACCGAAACCCCCGCGCTGCGTGAGGCCGGCGACAGCCGGCGCGTGGCGTGTCATCTTGATGCATAGAAGGCCAGGGCTCCGCCCTGGACCCGCTGGGGCGTCGCCCCAGGCCCCATTTATTGAGGGTGCAGGG
>JBBQOT010000114.1:0-7660 GCA_038331165.1 Acetobacterales bacterium | reverse complement strand
AGTAGTTCTCTGGCACGCCGATGCGCTGGCCGCGCACATCGCCGTCCAGCGCCGCCTCGTAGTCGGGCACTCGTTCGCGGGCGCTGGTGGGGTCTTTCGCGTCGTGGCCGGCGATGATGCCGAGGATGCGCGCGCAATCCTGCGCCGAGCGCGCCAGCGGCCCCACATTGTCGGCCGAGAACGACAGCGGCATCACCCCATAGCGCGACACCCGCGTCTGCGTGGCCTTGAGCCCGGTCACCCCACAGGCCGACGCCGGCAGCCGGATCGATCCGCCAGTGTCCGAGCCCAGCGATGCCGGCGTGATGCCGGCCGCCACCGCGGCACCGGAGCCGGATGAGGAGCCGCCGGTGATATAGGGCGGGTTCCACGGATTGTGGCAATCGCCAAAGGCGCGGTTGTGCCCGGTCGGGTTCTGCGCGAACTCGGCCATGTTCAACCCGGCGAAGCTGAACGCGCCGGCCTCGGTCAGCCGCTCAACCACCGTGCAGGTATAGTCGGGCACGAAATCGCGCCGGATCGCCGAGCCGCAGGTGCACGGCCGGCCGGCCTGATAGTACATGTCCTTGTGCGCCAGCGGAACGCCGAACAATTTTCCCCGCGCGGTGCCCGCCGCCATGGCCGAATCCGCGCCGAAGGCGTCGCCCCGCGCGCGGTCCCGGTCGATCCAGATCGTGGCGTTCAGAACCGGGTTCACCGCATCGAGCCGCGCCAGATATGCCTCCAGCAACTGGGTCGACGTAATCTCCCGCGCCGCGATCGCATCGGCGGCGGCAACCAGGCCAAGATCGGCCAACCCTTGTGGCGAAGAACCACTCATCCCGACCATCCTTGTGATTGACCGATCCAGAAAGGTAAGGCCAGGGCTCGGCCCTGGACCCGCCAAAGGCCGGCGGCCTTTGGAAACCCATTTATTTCAATAGTATGAGGTCTAGGGGCTCGGCCGCTGGTGGGTCCCCGTGGCGCGGCTTCGCGCCGCGACGGCAAAGCCCTGGCCATGCCTGGCCATGGGTCATTCCACACCGTGGTTGGTATCATTCCTTGCACTCCCGTAACGCCGTCTCGAAGGCGGCGGGCTCGTCCTCGAAGCGCATCCGGCCGCGCACTGCCTCGAAGGCGGCGATGCTCACCGCAAGGTCGGCGGCCATGCGCCGCGCGGGATCGTTGGGCGGCACCACGCCCTGCCATGTCTTGATCATGGCCTCGGTGATTTCCGGGAAGGTCATGGGCGCCTCTCCTGCAATGCTGCGGTGCGGAAGACGATCATGCACCACTGCCGCGCCGAGTCCACGCCGCACCGGGCCGTTCGGGTTTTTTTGTGCGGCGCAGCGAATGCCGGCGCTTGCCGCGGCCGCATCCCGGCGCCACCCTGCGCACCGCAAGCGGGGAACCGGCGATGGCGGACGAGTTCGACTACGTGATCGTGGGCGCCGGCGCCGCCGGCTCGGTGCTGGCCGCCCGGCTGTCGGAAGACCCCGGCGTGACGGTCTGCGTGCTTGAAGCCGGGCCGCCCGACAGCAACCCGTGGATCCACATCCCCGCCGGCTTCATCAAGACCATGGCCAACCCCGCCGTCACCTGGCAGTTCCGCACCGAGCCGACGGAGAATACCGGCGGGCGGCCGATCGCCACGGTGCAGGGCCGGGTGCTCGGCGGCTCCAGCTCGATCAACGGCATGATCTACAATCGTGGCCAGCCGGCCGATCTCGACAGCTGGGCCCAGCGCGGCAACCGCGGCTGGGGCTATGCCGACATGTTGCCGTACTACCGCCGCACCGAACGCCGCATCGGTGCGGACCCCGCCGACCGGCATGGGCGCGACGGCGGCATTCCGGTCACCGACCAGGACTGGTTCCATCCGGTCTCCGACGCCTTCATCGCCGGTGCCGTGGGCGCCGGCATTCCGCGCAACCCCGACTACAACAGCGGCGAGCAGGCCGGTGTCGGCTATTTCCAGCGCGCCATCCTGAACGGCAAGCGGGTCAGCGCCGCCCGCGGCCTGCTCAAGCCGGCCATGTCGCGCCGCAACCTCGACGTGCGCACCAACGCCCGCGCCAGCCAGGTGCTGCTGGAAGGCAAGCGCGCCGTGGGCGTGCAGTATCTGTCCCAACGCGGCGGCACCCCGCGCGAGGTTCGGGCACGGCGCGAGGTGATCCTGTCTGGCGGCACGGTGAACACCGCGCGGTTGCTCCAGGTTTCCGGTATCGGGCCGGCCGACCTGCTGGCATCGCTCGGCGTTGCCGTGCGCCATGAACTCAATGGTGTGGGCAGGAATTTTCGCGACCACTACGCCGTGCGCGTGGTCTGCCGCGCCAAGCCGGGCACCGTCACCCTCAACGAGTTGGCCCGCGGCCCCCGCCTGCTCGGCCAAGTCGCCCGCTGGGCCGTCGGACGGCCCTCGATTCTCGCCGTTGTTCCATCCCAGGTCTATATCTTCTGGAAGTCCTTCGCCGGCCTCGACGCGCCCGACCTGCAATGCGTGTTCACCCCCGGCAGCTACGCCCAGGGCAAGAACTACGTGCTCGACGACTACCCCGGAATGACAGCCGGCGCCTGGCAGCACCGGCCGGAAAGCCACGGCCACGTCCATGCCCGCAGCACCGACGTATGGGACGACCCGATCATCCAGCCCAACTACCTCTCCGCACCGGGCGACTGGCCGGTCCTGCTCGGTGGTCTCAGGCTGATGCGCAAACTTCTCGCCACCCCCGAACTCGCCCAATACGTCGACGCCGAAACGCTGCCCGGCCCGCAGGTGCAAACCGACGACGAGTGGCTCGATTTCGCCCGCCGCAACGGCTCCACCACCTACCACCTGATCGGCACCTGCAAGATGGGGCCTGACACCGACCCCGGCGCCGTGGTGAACGACCGCCTCCAGGTGCATGGGCTGGAGCGGCTGCGCGTGGTCGATGCCTCGGTGATGCCGGCGATGATCTCGGCCAACACCTATGCCACCACCATGGCGATCGCCGAAAAGGGTGCCGACATGATCCGCCTGCGCGAGCCGCCAGTGCGATGACACACCCCACCGCGCGCCTGTTTCTCGGTCATTTGCTGCCAGCCCTGCTGGCCGTGCTGCTGTTGGCGCGCCCGGCCGTTGCCGACGAGTGCACCGCGCGCCAGGAGGTGGCCGAGGCGGCCGGGGCCACCGCCGATCCGGTGCCGGTCTGGTCCCATCGCCCGGCCGGCTGGGCGGACGACGGGCGCGTCGTGGTGGTGCTGCACGGCCTGAACCGCGCCGCCGCGCAATATTGCCAGCAATGGCGCAGCCTGGCCGAAGCCCACCAATTCCTGCTGCTGGTGCCGGAAATCACCAAGGCCAAGTTCCCCGGGCTCCGCTGGTACAACTACGGCAACGTCATCGACGACGAGGGCCGGCCGACCCCGCCGGCAAACTGGACCTTCCATGCGCTGGACCGCGTGGTGCTGGCGGCGATGCGCAGCGAAGGCGCGCGGCGCACGGGCTTTGCGGTCTACGGCCATTCCGCCGGGGCCCAGTTCCTGCATCGCTACCTGTTGCTGACCGGCGCGCCGCATGCCGAAACGGTCGTGATCGCCAATTCCGGGTCGTACACGCTGCCGCGCGGCGACCGCGCCTTCCCCGAGGGCCTGGGCAATATCGCCGCCGTCCCGGGATTGCGCCGCGCCGTGCTGGGCCGGGCGGTGGTGCTGCTGCTGGGCGAACTCGACACCGACCCCATGCACCACCAGCTGCCGAAACAGCCCTGGGCCGTCGCCCAGGGCAGCCACCGCTTCGCCCGCGGCTGGTTCTTCTTCGACACCATGCGCCTGGCCGCTTCGGCCCAAGGGATGGCGTTCAGCTGGCGGGTGGTCACGGCGCCTGGCGTCGGGCACTCCAACGGCGGGATGGCGCGTTTCGCAGCCCAACACCTGTTTGCCCTGCCGCCCTAGCGACCTGCCGATCGCCCGGTAAGGCCAGGGCTTTGGCCCAGAGGCAGGAAGATAAGGGAGGATGGGCGCTGACCAGACCCGCCAGGTCCCGAGCGCGCCTTCGAGAGACGGGGCAAGCCCCTGGACCTTAAATATATGAAAATAAATGGGTTTCCAAAGGCCGTCGGCCTTTGGTGGGTCCAGGGCAAAGCCCTGGCCTTGGCTTTCTCTATCGGTCAATCATGAGAGGGGTTGGTATAAAGGTGATGGGATCAAAGGGTCTCTGACCCTTTGCGGGTCCCGTCGGCGCGGCTTCGCGCCGCGACGGCAAAGCCCTGGCCTTTCCTGTCGAAGGATAGTTCTCTACGGCGGTTGGTGCCGGGGAGAAGAAGATGCACATCACCGCTCTCTATGCCGGGCTGCTCGCCCCGCTGTTCGTTCTATTGTCCATGCGGGTGATCGCATTGCGGCGGCGCGACCGTGTGGCGCTGGGCGATGGCGGCAGCGCCGGGCTGGCACGGCGGATTCGCGTGCAGGCCAACTTCGTCGAATACGTCCCGCTGGCGTTGCTGTTGATCGCCCTGGCCGAAGCCATGACCGCGCCGGCGGCGTTGTTGCACCTGTTGGGCCTGGCGCTGCTGTTCGGGCGTATGAGCCATGCCTGGGGCGTATCACAGGACCTGGAGGTGCTCGGCTTCCGTGCCGCCGGCATGCTGGCGACCTTCTCGGTGCTGCTGATCGCGTCGGCCACCTGCCTGGTACTGGCGGTTGGCGGCCGGCACTAGCCCAAACCGGCAGGAGCCTGGTCGCCAATCGGCCGAAGGCAGATCCCTCGGCTTGTCCGTGGTGGCAGGAGCCTCAGCCCTCGGCCGTATCCCCCCGCACCGGCGTGCGCCACGCCGCCCGCCCATGCGCCGCCCAATAGATGTCCTTCATCCGCCGCGACACCGGCCCCGGACTGTCGTTGTTCATGATCCGGCTGCCGACCCGGCTGCCAATACGGCTGCCAATACGGCTTATCGCCATCACGCCCCCCGCGGTGCTCGACAGGAACACCTCGTCGGCGTCCTCCAACTCGGCGCGGGTGATGTCGCCGACGCGCGGTGTCAGCCCCAATTCCGGGCATAGCTCCAGCACCGTCTTGCGGGTGATGCCCTGCAGCGAGCCGTGGCCGGGGGTGCTGACCGTCGATCCCTTGACCACGAAGATGTTGAACCCTGGCCCTTCGGTCACCAGCCCCGCGGCATCGCACAGCACCACGATGTCGAAGCCGCGGTCCTGCGCCTCCATCAGCCCGCTGTTGAAGTCGGCCCACATGTAGTTCTTTGCCGTCGGATCGATGACGGAGTCCGGAATGCGCGCGCCCGAGCCGATCCACAGATGCCCGCCGCGCGCCTGCACATCCGGCGACAGAACGTCGATCCACGGCAGTGCATAGGCGATGAAGTGGTTGTCGCAATTGGCCACCAGCCGCGGCATGCCCAGCCGCGGCCGTCCGCGCACCGCCAGCATGGCGACATAGGCATCCGACAACCCGGTCAGCCACACCACCCGGTGCAGGATCGCTTCCATCCGCGCCTGGTTCTCCGGCGGCGCCAGCCGGCGCTTGCGCATCGACGCCGCAAAACGCTCCATATGTGCGTCGAGCCGGAAGAACGCACCGTCCTTCACATGCACCACGTCATAGGTCGAATCCGACCGGGTGAAGCCGAAATCCAGCGCCGAGATGCTCGCCTCGCCCACCGGCACGAAGCAGCCCTGGCTATAGGCGGCACCGGTGGCCAGGCGTGGGTCGATGGCACGTGGGCCGGAAGAATAGTCGTTCATGGCGCGCCTCCGGCGGGGATGGCGCAAGGATGCGACCACGGGGCAGCCCGGCGCAAGCATTTGCCTGCTGCCCGGCTCACCCTGCACGCGACCGACGGCGAAGATTCCGCCCGCTTGGGTTCGGCGCCAACTCGCGTCATGATCGTTCCCTGGGAGAATTTGCGGAGCCCGTGCGTGGTCGAACAGAAGCTCTATCGGGATGCGATGGCCCGCCTCGGCGCCGCCGTGAACATCATCACCACCGACGGGCCGGGCGGCAGGCGCGGCTTCACGGCAAGCGCCGTCTGTTCGGTGACCGACAGCCCGCCGACCCTGCTGGTCTGCCTTAACCGCACCAGCGATTCCAACCAGGCGCTCAAGGAAAACGGCGTCGCCTGCATCAACGTGCTGGCCGCCACCCAGCAGCATTTGTCGCCGATCTTCGCCGGCATGATCGAGGGCGACTACGACGAGCGCTTCACCCATGCCGCCTGGACCCATCTGGCCAGCGGCACGATGGCGCTGGCCGGCGCGCTGGTGTCGTTCGAATGCCGCGTCGTGCAGGTCAGCGAGGTCGGCACCCACAGCGTGTTCTTCTGCGAGGTCGACGCAGTGCACAGCGGTGATCCTGGCCAGGGCCTAGTCTATTTCGCCCGCCGCTACCACACTCTGGAGCACAGCTAGATGGCCGTCCCGCGTCCCACCCCTGCGGCGGCACCCCTTGCCGCATCCGGGCACGGCTTATAAGAGCCCCGATGAGGGGCACGCCCGGACCCGTCAGGCGGGCGAGCAGGAGGTTGCATGGCAACGATCGCCGAGGTGAACGCCGATAATCCGGCACTGGCCGCCCAGGCCGCCATCCTGGCGCGCCCGATGACGCCCGGGCGGCAAATGGCCAATGCGATCCGCGCCTTGGCCATCGACGCGGTCGAAGCGGCGAAGTCCGGCCACCCCGGCATGCCGATGGGCATGGCCGATGTCGCCACCGTGCTGTGGACCCGCTTCCTCAAGTTCGACGCCGCCGACCCGCGCTGGCCCGACCGCGACCGCTTCATCCTGTCGGCTGGCCACGGCTCGATGCTGCTCTACGCCCTGCTGCACCTGACGGGGCAGGCCGGCATGTCGATCGATGACATCCGCCACTTTCGCCAGCTCCACTCCCCTGCCGCCGGCCACCCCGAGTTCGGCGAGCACCCTGGCATCGAAACCACCACCGGCCCGCTCGGCCAGGGCCTGGGCAACGCCGTCGGCTTCGCGCTGGCCGAGCGCCTGCTGGCCGCGCGCTTCGGCAAGTCACTGGTCGACCATCGCACCTGGGTCGTCGCCGGCGATGGCTGCCTGATGGAGGGCATCAGCCAGGAGGCGATCAGCCTTGCCGGCCACCTGAAGCTCGACAAGCTCTGCGTGCTCTGGGACGACAATGCCATCAGCATCGACGGTGGCACCGATCTTTCCACCTCCGACGACCAGATGAGGCGCTTCGCCGCCAGCGGCTGGGCGACCAAGCGAGTGGACGGCCACGACCCGGCACAGATCGCCGCCGCCCTGTCCTGGGCGGTGCGCTCGAAGAAGCCCACCCTGCTGGCCTGCAAGACGATCATCGGTTTTGGCGCGCCCACCAAGGCGGGAACCGCCGGCAGCCACGGCGCCGCACTCGGCGCTGCCGAAGCAGCCGCCGCAAAGGCGGCGTTGGGCTGGGATGCCGCCCCGTTCGAAATCCCCGCCGGCATCGCCGCCGCCTGGCACCAGGCCGGCGCGCGCGGCGCCACGGCGCGGCGCGGCTGGCTCAAGCGCGTCGCTCGCCACAACCAGGGCCGCGAGTTCGAGCGCGCCACCGCCGGCAAACTGCCCGACAATTTCCACGAGGCAGTCGCCGCCCTGAAGGCCGACATTGCTGTAACCCGCCCCAAGCTCGCCACCCGCCAATCGAGCCAGAAGGCGCTCGAAGCCCTGGTCCCGG